>CAZRHW010000107.1:0-4195 GCA_964599785.1 uncultured Bacteroides sp.
TAGTGGATTAAAGGTTCAGATATTACTATCTTTGTACCCGGCTATTTAAGGCTGTACCATTCATTTAAACAAAACCACAAAAAATGTACAAAGTAGTTCTTTTACGCCACGGTGAGAGTGTCTGGAACAAGGAAAACCGTTTTACCGGCTGGACGGATGTTGATCTTTCTGAAAAGGGTATCGAAGAAGCTATCGCTGCCGGTAAAATCATGAAAGAAAAAGGGTTCACTTTCGATATTGTCTTTACTTCTGTTCTTCTGAGAGCACTCCGGACAACATGGCTTGCACTCGAACAGATGGATCTTCTCTGGATCCCGGAGCAAAAATCGTGGAGGCTTAACGAAAGACATTATGGTGCCCTCCAAGGCCTCAATAAAGCAGAAACGGCTCAAAAGCACGGAGAGGATCAGGTTATGATCTGGAGAAGAAGTTATGATATTCCACCTCCGGAGCTTGAAAAATCAGATCCGAGATATCCCGGACATGAACCTCGTTATCACGACCTTGATGAAAAAGATGTCCCGAAAACAGAATCTTTAAAAGATACCGTTGCCAGATTTCTTCCACACTGGCATGAGGTTATTGCACCAACAATAAAATCCGGGAAAAAGGTTCTCATTTCAGCTCATGGAAATAGTCTCAGAGCCCTGGTGAAATACCTTGACAACATGACAGATGAAGCCATCATTGCCCTCAATATCCCGACCGGTGTACCGTTAGTATATGAACTGGATAAAGACCTTAAACCAATTACCCATTATTACCTTGGCGACGAAGAGGAAATTGCCAGGAAAGCAGCAGCCGTCGCAGCACAGGCAAAAGCTAAAAAATAAGCAAAAACCGGTTTTTTCTTGTTTAATTTTAATGCCCTGACCTTTCCGGATCATCCGGTTTTTTGCAACAAACCGGCAGTTTCTGATACGCTTTAGGATCAGCCTTTACCTCATCTGCATCATATCCGGCTTTTGAAATGGTATTTCGGATCTTATCTGTAGTTATTTTGTCCGGATTATATATTACTGTAACAATTTTGTTTTCCAGATCAAGCTCAGAAGTTTTTACACCTTTTTCAAATGCCAGTGTCCCTTCAATTCTTCCTTTGCAAAGTTCACATTGAGCCGAGGTCTGGATCCTGATCTCTTTAAACTTATTGTTTGTCTGAGATATACCATTCAGGTTTATATACAGTATTAAACCAGTTAAAAGAAACAAATGTTTTGCTTTCATATGAAAATATGTTATTATGTTATTGTATATTAAATTATTTCGAATACCTGTCTCCCGAACAGGCAGGGAATCCTCATATATTTTTATACACGTTTATATACTTTAGTGCATAAGGATTTCATCATTATTATTTATTCTATTGTTAATCTTATTCCTGCATAAAACATTCTTCCCAGTAATGGTCCCCAGATCATTGATGCATCAAAATAATTTCCGAAAGGATCATCTGCAGCAATAATCGGGTACTTCTGTACAAAATCAGTCAGGTTTTCGCCACCTATATACAGTTCAAAATATTTGAAGCGTTTGCTGACCTGAGCATGAATAACAGGATAAACAGGTGAATTCCCTGGTTTCTGGTATTCTTTGGGATTCATCCGTGTATCTGGTAATCTCACCGCACCGTTCAATTGACCGGTGATATCAAACTTCCATTTGTCAAATCTTGTCGCATATGCAAGTGTCAGGAGCCCTTTAAAACGTGAAGTTAAAGGTACCTCAAGCAGATCACCATGATAGGTTGCTTTCACATCATTGAAACGAAATGCCATAGTAATATCGAATCGCTCAAACGGTTCAGCAATAACTTCTGTCTGTAAACTGTTAGAATAGGATCGTCCATTCAGATTATAGAAATATATCCCTGAGATATTCTGATCTACATCGACAATTACCTGGTTGATGAAATCGGTCCGGTAAAAATCTACACTCAATGTTATTTCCTTCTGATCGGAAAGATTGAAATCCCGGGTTATATTGAATCCATAATTCCATGCTTTTTCAATATTAAAATCTTCAAGAAATACCAGGGTCCTTGAAGTGCCCAGGAGTCCCATATTCTCTGCCAGTACGTTTGCAGACCTGAAACCTTTTCCGGCAGATCCCCGGATTGTTATATGATGGCCGGGATCATATCGAATATGTATCCTTGGTGTGACCAATAAACCATGCAGGTTATGATAATCTGCACGCAAACCGGTAATAGCGGTTAATTTATCAGGAAGAGTATAAGTATATTGGACAAATAATCCCGGAACAATTTCAGTCCTGTTAAATACTTTATCATTGTAGATTTCCTCAAAACGGTCATAATTCAGGCTCATCCCCGTATTTATTTTATGATCTGTTGTTCTGAAGATTGTCTGGTAAATCAGGTTTGCGTAATATGAGAATTGCTTCCCGGAATAATCCGATAAACCGAAAAATGCGTGCTGATCAAACAGCGTGGCTGAGGTAGTAAATCCAAAACCTTTGTAGGGTTTTTCGGGAAACAGGAATCCGATTTTCCCATATGCCCGGTACCTGCGGGTGTTTATATCCAGACCATAATAATATTGATCATCAGTTGCTTTTTTAAAATCGTATCCCATTTGTCCTCCATTCCTGGATTCATTCATAACCGAGAATCCGATTTGTCCATGTATCTTTCCGTCCGGATGATAATTCCAACGGTTCATGACATTGATCTGTCTGGTGAGCGGAACATCCATAAATCCATCTTTATTGCGATCTATCCTGTTCTGCATGGTTGATGCATGGGCAAGTAACATCGTGCTCCAGTTTTCACTCAGTCTGACTGCCGAGGTGGCATTGCCTTCAACTCTTCCTGTACTGTTGGTAAACAGATTGAGAAAGAGAGGAGCACTGTTATCTGGTTTTTTATATTCTATATTGATCTGCCCTGTTGTGGATTCATATCCATTCATGACGGAAGCTGTTCCCTTGGAAATCTGTATAGATTCCATCCAGGGCCCCGGAACATAATTTAATCCGAATGCTGATTCCAATCCTCTCAGAAAAGGGATATTCTCAAATAACATCTGGCTGTATATCCCCGCTAAACCCAATAACTTAATATGTCTTGCACCGGTCAGGGCATCAGAAAAACCTGCGTCAACGGCTGCATTATTTTCAAAACTTTCAGAAAGATTACAACAAGGCAGCTTTTGTAATCCCTCCCCGGTGATTATTTCCGTTTGAATTGTATTTAACTTTGACATATAAGACCCTCCCAATCTTTTACTCACAGTGACCTCCTCAAGTTCCCTGGAAGAATTCAGAATAATATCAAGTTCTTCATCGTTCCCGGTTAACAGGGTATCATTTAAATAACCAACATAGCTGAAAACAAGCTTATTATTTTGTGCCGGTTGTTTCTGTATAGAAAATCCCCCGTCTTCATCAGTAACAGTTCCGGTGGTTGTCCCACTCCAATATATATTCACAAAAGGCAGTGGTATTTTATTTCCCTGTTCATCCAATTCACTAACCCTTCCCTTTATTTCGGATTGCTGAGCATACACAGGGAATATCAGCAAGATAAGCCCGATAATGATAATAAATAATTTGTACATGATTTTCCTCCTTAAGATTATTTGAAAAAGATTACATTAATATAAGGCAGCAGTATGCGCCTCAGGAGGAACCAATCATAAAATCAGTTTACCCGTCTGAATTAAAATATTCAGGGAAGATATTAAAGGTGGTGTTTTATATTCAGATACTCCTGTAAATAATTCTGAATACAGGTATCCGGTAGTATAATGAATATCAGTTTCATAAACAGGTGCCGTGATAATTTTTCCCCCCGGAGAATTATAATGGGAATCATCCTTCAGGTAATTCTCTATGTTGATACAACAATTTTCATCATTTGTCAATATTTTATACGGAGGACAACCCCGATCTTTACCGTAACATTGTTGTTCACCTAACCCGCAACAATTATGATCTTTCTCTGTTGATATACAGCAATCAAATTTGTCGGAAAATACGATCTTTTCATAACCGGATTGCAGGCAGATATGTTTAACATAATAAAAGCCTGTTGACGGTATTAGAAAAGCAATTAGGATAATGAATGATAATATTTTTTTAAGCATTTTCATGACTGCATAAATATAGTACAACAATATCTTAATATCCAGTTTTCCTGAGATATTAACGTTTTTTTAACCATGGTTAAAAC
>CAZRHW010000107.1:4205-7125 GCA_964599785.1 uncultured Bacteroides sp.
TGATCTATTAAAGAACATAAAGCATATATATATTATTTAATAGATTTGTGAACGGGCTGACTATTGGGAAAACTTAATTAATAGAGGTATAACTATTATTTAATATGTCGTGGTTAAAGCCGGGACATATATCGATGAAACATTCAAAGAATTTACCACGTGAAAACTGACATCCCGGGCATTATCAAGGCTTCATGGGTAGCTTTAACAGGAAATGTTTTCCTGTCAATACTGAAAATTATTACGGGAATAATTTCAGGCAGCCTTGCTGTTCTTGCCGATGGTATTGATTCGGCAAGTGATATAGTCACTTCACTGATAACTTTGTTTACAGCAAGGATCATGCGACGGCCTCCCAGTCCTGAATATCCCTACGGATACCTTAAAGCCGACACAATTGCAACGAAAGCTCTTTCTTTTGTGATCCTGTTTGCAGGAATCCAGCTGGCTATTACAACAATTCACGGATTTTTTGAAGGAAAGCTAAGAGAAATGCCTGAAATGTGGGCTATCTATGTGACATTAATTTCTTTAACAGGTAAGATTTTCCTGTCGGTACATCAATTTCGTAAAGGAAGGCAGACTAATAGCGAAATGCTGAAAGCCAATGCCAGAAATATGCAAAACGATGTATTTATTTCCCTGGCTGTCCTGGTAGGATTATTCTTTACCTTCATTCTTAAAATGCCTGTACTTGATTCCATAACGGCACTTGCTGTCAGCATCTGGATCATTAAGGTTGGCCTTCAGATTTTCATGCAAACCAATCGTGATCTGATGGATGGTGTATCTGATAAGGAATTGTATCAGAAAGTATTCAAAGCAATTGAAAAGGTTGAGGGTGCAGCTAATCCCCACCGTTTAAGGATTCGGAAAATCGGAAATTATTTTATGATCGCTCTTGATATCGAAGTTCCCGGAACCATAACAATTCAGGAAGCGCATGATATTGCCTGTAAATCCGAAAAATCAATCCGTAATGATATTGACAACATATTTGATATCATGATCCATGTTGAACCGGCAGGTAGCTGTGAAGACGAAGAAAAATATGGTGTAAAACAATCAGATTTTTCCGGATGATTAAATATATTAGTATAAACATACCAGTCGTGTAATATCTCAGAATAATAGTATCAAATCCTGAAGAAAGTATTTCATCACACACATTCCCATGATAGATAAGTATGGAAGGAAGAAAGAAACTCATTACTGAAACATTGTTCATCAAAAACATGATCTCGAACTGTTGCATTATCCTGCTCAGGGAGAGACTTCAGGAAGAAGGGATTGTTGTTCATGACATCCGTCTTGGATCAGTCATGATAAGTTATGATCCCGGAAAAATTCCAATTGGAAAAATTCATTTAATTATCCGGTCAATTGGTCTTGACATTATCCATAGCCGGGAAAAACAACTTGTTGAACAGATAAAAACTGCCCTCATCGAGTTGATCCACTACATGAATAATGTAGATTCCATAGCACGTAAAGCAGATTACCTGGTTGAAAAACTGGGATACAGTTACCAGTATTTATCCCGCCTTTTTTCTGCCCATGAAACAATAACCCTTGAACGGTATATCATCCTTCAGAAAATTGAAAGAATAAAAGAACTGGTCTTTTCAGGAGAGTTTACCCTCAGTGAAATTGCCTACATGATGGATTATTCGAGTGTGCAATATTTATCTGCTCAATTTAAGAAGATCACCGGTTTTTCAGTCAGTGATTTTAAAGAAGATATTCATGCCGGGAAAAATCCTCTCGATAAACTTTATTGATTTTAAATTGTTTACTTCCGGGCAACATACCTGATTTCATAACATTTTTTCAGAATTTTATAACAGTATTATCTTTAATTCGTTTCATATTTGTATTATCTAAAAACATCCTGCTAATTATGAAATTAAAAAAGAACATTGCGATCAGTGAATCAGGATTCATTTTTGATCCTACATCCGGCGATTCTTTTAGCCTCAATGAGGTAGGACTGGATATACTTGAATTATTAAGAGAGAACAAAACAACAGAAGAAATAACCACTTATTTTACAGATCAATATGAGATTGATCCTGTAAGTTTTGAGAAATATTTCTATGATTTTGTCGGAATGTTACAACATTTTCAGCTAATCGATGAAGATGAAGAAGATTAAGGTAAACATTGCAGCTACCGGACTGAACAATACAGATAATCCCGGTCCCGGTGTGCCCGTAATACGGGCTATCAGAGAATCGGAAATATTTGATCCAAGGATTATCGGTCTTGCATATGAAAGTCTTGAACCGGCTATTTATATGCATAATATTGTTGATAAAACCTATCAGATCCCATATCCAACTGAAGGCGCTGAAGCACTGATGGATAGGATCCGGCAGATCAACCAGAAAGATCCGATCGATGTTCTGATACCAAATTTCGATTCAGAACTTTATGCCTTCATGAAATCAGAAAAACTCCTGAAGGATTTGGGAATCAATACATTCCTCCCTACTATGCAGCACCTTGAGGAACGTCATAAAGCCAATCTGAATGATTTTGGTAAAAAATACAATGTCCTGGTCCCGGAAAGTAAACCTATTCTTAATCAGAATGATATCGAAAAGATCAGGGATGATTTTGAATATCCTGTTATGGTAAAAGGCAAATTCTATGATGCATACCTTGCCTATAATCCTGAACAGGTGCGGATGTATTTTAATAAGATCAGTGCAAAATGGGGATTACCTATTATTATCCAGGAATTTATCCGTGGAACAGAGGTTAACGTAGTGGCCCTTGGAGATGGCATGGGGAATACAGTTGGCGCTGTTCCTATGAGAAAACAATATATTACGGATAAAGGAAAAGCATGGGCAGGTATTACGCTCGACGATAAAAAAATGCTTGATCTTACACATAAAATCATCAGTGCAATGAA
>CAZRHW010000108.1:0-7100 GCA_964599785.1 uncultured Bacteroides sp.
CGGATTAAGGGACAAAATCATTTCCATGGGGCATGCCAGGGCCATTGTAAATATATCCGATCTTGATACCCAGATCGATATTTTCAGGGCCATTGTAAAAAATGATCTTTCTGTCAGGAAAGTCGAAGAAATTGTAAGGAAATTGTATAACATCTCCACTACAGTCCGGAAAACCGATCAGAACGAAGTCAGCCTCAAAGAATACAAGACACTCCAACATCACCTGGCTGATTTCTTTCAGACTGAAGTGGAATTAAAGCGTAACAATAACGGTAAAGGTAAGATCGTTATTCCATTTAAATCTGATGAGGATCTTGAAAGGATTCTGTCTATATTTGATAACCTGAAATCCTGAAAAAGGATTATTCCTGAAATGAAATTGATTTGAACGGAATATACCGATCTTTAACGGCACTTTTGCTATTATTAACCTTTCTGCCTGGCCTTGCCCAGGACAGAGATACTTTGATTTTATTATCCGCCACTCCCGATATTCCCTCAAAAATCCAGGAAGAGAAGGACAGTCTCTTCATAGCCAATCATTCACCCCGGAAGGCCGTCATATATTCGGCTGTCTTACCTGGTCTGGGTCAGGTTTATAACCGGAAATACTGGAAAGTCCCGATTGTTTATGCAGGCCTGGGTGGATTGGCTTACGGCATTAAGTTTAATGGAGACAGATATCAGTTTTACAAAGATAAATACAAATATATGCTGGATAACAAGGTTAATGAATGGGAGGGGATATCTTTGAAAGAAGCAGAGTTTTACAAAAATTATCACAGGCGGTACAGAGACCTTTTTTCCATTTTAACAGCAGGTTTTTACATCATACAAATCGTCGATGCATCAGTTGATGCCAATCTTATTGATTATGACATCAGCGATGATCTTTCCCTATTAATTGACCCTGTTTTGATACCTTTTCAGAACGGAAATCATTCTTTCGGGTTAAGATGTTGTCTAAGTTTTTAGATTTCACTTACTTTGTTCCCTTTAAAATTACATCTGATTATGGTTGGTAAAAAATTGATGTTCCTGATTTTTGTGCTTAACTCATTGATAATTAGTGCACATATGCCGGATAAAGATTCCGTTGCGGTTGAGAATGCTATGAATATTGATGCGGATACCATCTGGCTGGATCTCATCCAGTCCGGATTTGAAAGTAATCTCGACAGTCTTCTAAACCTCTGGTACGTTAAAAACAGCCTGGAAACAGATTACCAATCTGAAGAATATTTAACGGCAGATACTATTTTCCCTTTATTTCCGGATTCTGTTTATGTGGAAAGATTGGGAAAAATCCCCACATTGATTGATTTATCCTACAACAAGTATGTAAGGAATTATATAGAGCTTTATACAACAAAACGCCGGGAGCAAGTAGGGATTATGCTGGGATTATCGGAATATTATTTCCCTATTTTTGAGGAGATTTTCACCTATTATAACATCCCCCTGGAGCTTAAATATTGTTCAATTATCGAATCAGCGTTAAATCCCAGGGCTGTATCGAGGGCAGGAGCTACCGGTATCTGGCAATTCATGTATGGTACCGGAAGGATGTACAACCTTACCATTAATTCACTTGTTGATGAGCGGCGTGATCCTGTGAAATCCACATATGCTGCGGCGCAATTAATGATGGACCTGTATGATATTTATGGTGACTGGATCCTTGTTATTGCGGCCTATAATTGCGGGCCAGGAAATGTAAACAAGGCGATCAGGCGTTCCGGCGGGAAGCATAATTACTGGGATATATATTATTATCTGCCCAGGGAGACCCGTGGTCATGTGCCTGCTTTTATTGCAACAGCCTATTTTATGAATTATTATCAGGAGCATAATCTTTTACCCCGGGAAATTAACCTGTCTCTGCCTATTGATACCATCATGATTACAGAAGAATTACATCTGGAACAGGTTGCCAATGTATTAAATATACCGCTTCAGATGTTGCGTGACCTGAATCCCCAATATAAGTGGGATGTTATACCCGGCCGTGAAAAACCTTATGCCCTCAGGATACCGATCGAATTTAGTACGAAATTTATTGAACTGAACGATACGATCTTTTCATACAGGGATTCTATTTATTTTAATGAAGAAAATAAAATCAAAGCCCCCTCGTATTATGCTTCTTCCAGTTATTTACCCGAACCACCATCTCCGAATATGGCCAGGATATATTATACTGTAAAATCCGGCGATAATCTGGGATACATTTCGAGTTGGTACAATGTGAGGGTTTCAGATCTTAAATATTGGAATAATATCGGTGGAACGATGATCCGTGCCGGTCAGAAAATTGCTGTTTATGTACCAAAAAGCAAGCAATCCCACTATAAAGAGGTCAATAGCATGTCCTTTGAAGAAAAGCAGAGGATGATCGGGAAAGAGGTATCGGTTGCTGATAATAATAAAAATATACAACCTGAAGAATTTACAGGTGAATACATTTATTACACTGTTAAATCGGGTGACACACTCTGGGAAATAGCCAGGAAATTCCCGGGTGTTACGGATACGGATATCATGGAGCTGAATGGTATTACCAATGCCAGCAAAATACAGCCGGGACAGGTAATAAAAGTCGCAAGAAAGGATACCTTCTGAACCCGGGCTTGATCTGAAGAATCGGATATATGAAGCCTTTTAAAATATTATTATTTCTTCTGTCTGTTTTTCTCATTCTTTTAATCATTTCCCTGTTTTTTCCTGAAAACGGGATCCGTATCAATGAGAAGTTCAGCCTGCACTTTATCACTCCGTATGAGATTTTCAAATCCGACACTTTTGAATATGCCGATATTTCATCAATTATTAACCAGAGTGTTGCAATTAATGATTCCGATCTAAACGATAACATGGTTTTTCCGGAAGAATCGGAATTTACCCTGGATACGATCAGGGCAAATGAAGACAGCCTGAAAATAAAGATTCAGAGGATTGAATTTCCTGATAGTAACAGGGCACTGCTTTATCCGATCTTTCGCCAATTCAGGAAACTTAATACTTCCGGAGAATTGATCAGGATTATGCATTATGGTGATTCCCAGATAGAAGGAGACAGGATGACCTCATTTATCAGGTACAGATTACAGAGACGCTTCGGCGGATCGGGCATCGGGCTTCAACCGTTGGTCTCCCTGTATGGTTATCAGCTTTCACTGAAACATACAGTATCCGATAACTGGTTGAGATATACTGCTTTTGGCAGTGTGGATACGACCCTGGGACATAACAACTATGGTGCTCTTGGCTGCTTTGCACGATTTACCCCACCACAGAATGATACAATATTACCCGATACGGTTATTCATGAAGCATGGATTGAATTGGCAGGATCAGGCCGTACGTGGTCTGGCAGCGCTGCATTCCACCAATGCAGAATTTTTTTCAGGGGTAATCCCGAACCGGTTCTGTATGAGCTGTATACCAACGATTCACTTTTCGATGCTGATTTTCTGCCTGTTAGTGACAGACTGGAGATAAAAAAATGGTATTTTAGCCAGACTCCGGTGAAGCTCAGATTTTCCTTCCATGGTTCAGTAAGTCCGGATTTCTACGCCATTGCACTGGATGATGAGCAGGGCGTGGCTGTGGATAATATTCCCATGAGGGGCAGTGCCGGTCTTGTTTTTACAAAGATGGACGAGGACCTGCTGAAGGAGATGTTTGACTCACTGAATGTTAAAATGTTTATCCTCCAGTTCGGTGGGAACGTGGTACCATATATTGCTGATAATTACAGCTATTATGAAAAATGGTTTACAAGCCAGTTAAAAACATTGAAAAGGTTATGTCCGGATGCGCCAATTGTGGTTATTGGTGTATCGGACATGTCAACAAAAGAAAAAGACCGGTTTGTAACATATCCGAACCTTGAAAATATAAGAGATGCAATGAGATCAGCATCATTCAGTGCAGGTTGTGCTTATTGGGATATGTTTGAAGCGATGGGTGGAAGAAATTCAATGCCAAGCTGGGTTTATGCAGAGCCTCCACTGGCAACTTCAGATTTTGTCCATTTCAACCAGAGGGGTGCCAGGGTTATTGCAGAAATGTTTTATAATGCTTTAATCTATGAATATGAGTCTTATCTTGAAAGTTTAAAAAAATGAGGCTGTTCCTGGAAGTATTAATACGTGGGCTGGAGCTCGATAAGTTATTTATTTTCAATAACCCCAACCTGAAGGCTGGGGTTATTTTAATTATTTTTTTTCAGGCTTTTACTTCTACCTGTTTTACCCAGTCAAATGATTATCCCTATCTGAATGAATCTTATGATTTCATCAGGTATGACCTGAACCGGTTCGATTTCTATGGTGACAAGGCGAATTATGATCATCTCTACCAGCTTTATGATGACCTGATCCGGAAAGGTGATGGTAAGATGAAGATTGTACATATCGGGGGATCCCATATCCAGGCTGATATATATTCCGACCGGATGAGACAACGTCTGCAGACTTTCCATCCCGGAATAAACGGTGGAAGGGGATTTGTTTTTCCATATAGTATAGCCGGAACCAATAATCCGCCAAATTACCGTGTCAGATATTCAGGCAGGTGGGAAAGCTGCAGAAATGTTGAAACGAAAAAGCAATGTTCCCTTGGCCTCTCAGGAATAACTGTATCCACCAGCGATACTGCTGCTTCATTCAGTATTAAGCTGTCTGATCAGTCAGTCGCGGAATATGATTTCGACATGATCAGGATCTTTTCAGAAAATGACAGCTCGGCTTTCGACCTTGAGGTGAATACCTGTTGTAATATTACAGAAGTTATTGAAAACAGGGAACTTGGATATAAACTCTATAAGCTTGACCAATATACTGATTCGGTTTATTTGTCTGTCAGAAAGACAAATAACCTTCAGCATCATTTCATATTATACGGCCTGAGCCTGGAAACTGAAGATCCCGGAGTTGTATATCACTCTGTCGGGATCAACGGTGCCAAATTAACTTCATACCTGCGATGCAATTTGTTGAGCGAGCACCTGATAGCCTTGGATCCTGACTGGATAATCCTGTCTATCGGCACAAATGATGCAAATTCCAGGTATTTCAAGCCTGAAGAATACCGGCAGAATTATGATTCCCTGATCTCAGTTATTAATGAAGCTGTGCCTGATGCGGCAATACTTATAACGGTACCAAATGACAGTTACCTTTACAGAAGATATGTTAACAGGAATACAGAAGAAGTTAAAAAAGTCATTGAGCAAATGGCAGCTAAGTATAACTGCGGTGTCTGGGATTTTTATACAATAATGGGAGGTTTAAATTCAATCAACGCATGGCAGCAATTTAATCTGGCCAAAAGAGACGGGATTCACTTTACTGTGAGCGGCTATATACTGATCGGCGATCTGTTCTTTGATGCTTTTCTGAGATCTTATGAGGATCATTTATCTGAAAAAAAAGATACTGTAATACGCTAATGAGGCATTTTTAAAGTACCCGGGTGGAACTATTCCGAAACATATTTTTATTCAGTGAGAAGTCACCATTACTTTTCACCAGGTTTTATTTCTGGGGATTTCTTGCCGTCTCATTAACAATTTATTCAATTATATATAAAAGGAAGGGACTTCGTAATTCCTACCTTTTTTTAATCAGCCTGTTTTTCTATTATAAATCGAGCGGATTCTTTTTTTGTTTACTGATCTTTTCCACAATCGTCGATTATTTTCTGGGCTTAAGGATATATCATAGCAAATCGGTGTTATGGAAAAAGATATTTGTTGCTATTAGCGTTATCATTAACCTGAGTGTGCTGTCTTATTTCAAATATGCCTATTTCTTTACAGATACCTTTAACCATATATTTGGCACACACCTTGAAGTAATAAACTGGCTTTCTCTCTGGACAAACCAGATGACCGGATCACATTTCGATGTTTCAAAGATTTTACTTCCGGTTGGGATATCTTTTTTCACTTTTCAAACCATCAGTTATACCGTTGATGTTTTCAGGGGTAAGTGCCAGCCTGTAAGAAATATTATTGATTTCGGATTTTATGTTTCATTTTTCCCCCAGCTTGTGGCGGGACCCATCGTAAGGGCATCAGAATTTGTTCCCCAGTTATACCAGAAGTATTCCCTTACAAGGGAAGAATTTGGTTTTGCCCTGTTCATGATTATGAAAGGCCTTTTCAAAAAACTTGTGCTGGGTGATTATCTGGCTGTGAACTTTATTGACAGGATCTTTGATAATCCGGTCATGTACAGCGGATTTGAAAATCTTATGGCATTATATGGCTATTCATTGCAAGTGTATTGCGATTTCAGCGGGTATACGGATATCGCGATAGGCGTGGCCCTTCTTTTCGGATTCAGGCTGCCAAAAAATTTCAATTCTCCTTATAAAGCGTTGAATGTGGGGGACTTCTGGAAAAGATGGCACATGTCACTTTCTTCCTGGCTTAAAGATTATCTCTATATCCCGATCGGGGGCAACAGGAAAGGTAAATTGCGAACAAATATTAACCTGATGATAACCATGCTGTTGGGTGGATTATGGCATGGTGCCAACATGAAGTTTATCATATGGGGTGGCTTGAACGGTGTTGGCCTGATCATTTATAAAATGTGGAAAAAGATCAGTCCCTATGAGAACAGCAAACATTTTCTCGTAAGATTCTGGAGGATTTTCCTGACGTTCAATTTTATTACTTTTACCCGTATCTGGTTCCGTGCAGATGATATGGACCGGGTTAAATCCATGCTTTTCCAGCTATCCCATAATCTGGATTTTTCTGTTGCTCCCCGGGTACTCATGTCTTATAAAATGATCTTTGTTATTATGTTATTCGGTTATATCACTCACTGGTGGCCATCCAGATGGAAAGATTATTACATGAACTGGTTCATACGTATACCCCACTGGGCAAAGGTGTTCATTGTGGCTGTTCTGGTATTCATTATTTATCAGGCTCAAACTACGGACTTACAGCCATTTATTTATTTCCAGTTTTAGTTGTAATAAAAATACGTTCCTGCAGTATCCAGCAATCATTTTATCGCCTCTCTGCCTTTGTAGAGCTACTCTTTATACATAAGTTCTATATAAAGTGATACTCTTTT
>CAZRHW010000109.1:0-2884 GCA_964599785.1 uncultured Bacteroides sp.
TACGCAGAGGGCGATAAACTGAAAAACGGACAAAAGAACGAAATTGCATTCCGTGCAATTGATGCGAAAGGAAATCCGGTGGACCTCAAGGGCTGGGTGGTTGGTGTTTCAGGGGATACCATTACCTCCTTTAAAACCTGGGAATATGGTTTCGGTCTGATTGCTTTCACTCCTCATACGGGAGATCGTTATAGCATCATAACCATCAATTCAGAGGGCATAAGAATGAATTTGCCATTATCTGTTCCGGTTGGAGATGCAACTGAAATTAATAACAGTGCTGATTACCTGAAAACAGAAAATAACGACAGGTTTAATATAACGGTTCAGCAATCAGGGAGTCTTTATAACGTAAGAGAAAAAGTAGTATTTACAATTAAAACGACGGATCAGTCGGGTAAACCTGTTGCTGCGAATATGTCGTTATCGGTTTCTAAATCGGAGAAAAACCTTAATCTTTACCATAAAAATATATTTCAATATTTAAATAATACTTCTTTCATTCCCGCTTCTTCAATGGCACCGGATGACCAGGTTCCTTTTTCAGCCTATGATTCGATATTATTAAAAAGGATTTTAGGTATTATTTATTCATCAATCAGTGTTAAGGATACAGGAAAGGCTTTTCTTCCGGATGACAGATATATTTTACCTGAAACACGTGGCATAACTATCGGCGGCACGGTTTACAATAACATGAACAGGGAACCTGTTCCGGATTTCGGTATATATCTTGCCAGCCCTGGCAGGCATGCCCAACTATACAAACATAGGTCGGGACCTGATGGCAGATTTAATGTAGAATTGTACGAACAGTATGGCTGGGGTGATATCATCGTAATGCCATCAGCGCCTTCAAACGATCATACATTTGAACTGGATGAGAATTTTCCCGGGAAACCTGGTAGCTTTAATTCCTCATCATTCTGGCCTGATGAACAGACAATCAGATATATAAACAGGCTCATGGTAAATCTCCAGATAGAAAAGGCATTCAGCGTGAATAAGGAAGGTTCGGATAACCGGTCGACATATGAATTACCTGACATTTTCGGTGATCCGGATGAATTGATCCTGCTGGAGGATTATATCAGGCTGCCGGCAGTGGAGGAATTATTCTTCGAATTGGTAAGATCTGTCAACATAAAAAGAAGAAAAAATAATTTTGAATTAAATATTACTGATTATTCAAGCCAGCTGGCACTTCCGGGTGAACCGTTACTTTTGCTTGATGGTGTACCTGTTACGGATGTCAATGCTGTTATATTATATTTGGATCCTGTTGATATTGAAAGAATTGAAGTGTTCTCAGACTGGTATATTCAGGGTAATGAATTCTATTTCAGTATTATAAATATGATCACCAGGCAGGCTGATTTCAGACATTTTGATCTGCCGGGGTATGCTATAAGGAAACCATTTCAATTTTTCCAATACCCGGTTCCTTTTCATGCACCGGATTACGCTTCAGATAATGACAATCTTAAGACAATTCCGGATTTCAGAAATCTTTTATACTGGAACCCGGAAGTTATCACCAATATGGATGGTACGGTAACTGTCAGCTTCTGTACTTCAGATGATGTTTCCGACTACAGTGTTGTAATACAGGGAATTACTGAGCAAGGGCTGTCAGGTTATACGGAAGAAATCATTTCGGTGACTCACTCACCGGGTCACTCTAAGTGACCCGGTGAGTGAGTCACTATACCTCCGGCTATTGCAAATCATAAATAAATTCAACTTTCATATCACCATAATCGGTGATGGCGGTAGCCTTAATGACTAAAGTATTTCCATCATCGTTAAGACTGAGGATTTCAATGGTATCAATAATCATCTCCTGTCCTTCAAATTCCAATTCAAGTCTTGAATTTATTGTCAGGCTTTGTTTATCATCTGACCAGGTTACCGTGGATTTCTTCTTCGATTGTTCAAAAATGGGATTTTCACATTCCACGCCATCCAGGGTATAATTCTCCACAACGTTATATTCTTCTCCTGATGGTCCTGTGGAAAATCTTTCAATTGAAAGGGTTTTTCTTTTCTGAATGATTATTAATTTATTAGATGCCATCATACGGCCATATTCCCCGAAGTCACTTTTTGACTCATTCAAAGCCCAGGTGCCGGTAAATTTAACTTTTTTGGCCATGGGCATTGAATTGCCGGGCAGCAGGGGTAACGCAAGCAGCAGTAAGGTAACAAAAACCGGGATGATGGTTCTTCTAAGTCCGGATCGATGGATAATTTTTGTTGTCATGTCAAGATGGTTTAAGGTTTGAATTAATGTAAAATAAAGTGTTCTTCGAAAATAAGAAATTTTAGGTTAAAATCTTATAAATTATTAGCATTCAATAAAGATAGTTCAACATAATAAAATGTGCTCACATTTACCTGATATTTTGAGGTTTATTTCATTACATTTATTTTTTACCTTATATTTATACGCTGTGGTTCATGAGTTATAACAGGATCTGTTCATTTTTACCGGGCATGAATGCTATTCCGGAATCTTATCTTATAATATTCCCAATCCCAATGAGGCAGAAACATAATACTCTATTGAACAATGAATTACATTGATATAGCATCCATTATCAGGGAAAGTAATCTGAAGGTTTTAAAACGTTCACCCGGTTTTATTACCAGATGGATTGAAAAAATAATCCGGCAGGAGGAGATGAATCAAATTCTTACTAAATATTCGGAATATAAAGGTGTAGATTTTATTACTAAAATTGTAGAAGAGTTTAACATAAAGATTGAGGCGGAAGGAAAGGAAAACCTGCCCGATAACAGCAGGTGTTTCTTTCTCGCGAATCATCCGTTTGGAATAATAGATGGATTGGTATTGACAAAAATCGTTTCAGATAAGTATGGG
>CAZRHW010000109.1:2984-5579 GCA_964599785.1 uncultured Bacteroides sp.
GATAAAACTTATTCTCATACAGATTGGGCCCAGGAGGTACGAAAATATGTTTATAACCCTGGCTATAACCGGGAAAGTAATTTTTTTTTCAAAGAGTAAGGGGTTATTGAATTTTGGTCATATCTTCGTGGAAGCAAAAAAACACAAATATCTAAGTGAAAATGAATTTGAAGAGGAATTTTGAATATTGGTTATTTAGAATCTGGTACAGTTATGTAAATAAAGTTGACAGGGATGCGGAAATATTATTTATGAATTACGGATATACAGATGCAAAAAAGACAATCAGTTTAGGCACCCGTGATGAATCCAACCGTTATTCTATTCAGTTGTACCACCACCTGGCGAGTGCTGTAAATTTGAACAGGAAACATATTACTGAGATAGGTTGCGGAAGAGGAGGCGGACTGGAGTATATCATGAGGCAGTTTTCACCTCTTTCAGCAAAAGGGATAGATCTGGATAAACATGCCATCGCTTTTTGTAACCGGCATTATTCACCAGATGGATTATCATTTATACAGGGTGATGCCCAACAGATACCTTTGGATAATAATACATGTGATGTAGTAATAAATGTAGAATCTTCGCACAGGTACCCGGATATGAGTTTATTTTTAGGTGAGGTTTACCGGATTTTACGGCCTGACGGGTATTTTTTATTTACTGATTTTCGTTTCGACTTTGAAATACCGATTTTACAAAAAGTGTTACAATCGTCAAAACTATCACTTATTAAGGAAGAATTTATAAACCAACAGGTTATTAATGCTTTGGAGTTGGATGATGAGCGGAGAAGAAAACTGGTAAAAAAATTAACTCCGGTGATTTTACATAAACCAGCCCTTAATTTTGCCGGCACCATTGGCTCTGAAACTTATAACCGGTTTGTATCGCGGGAATATGTTTATTTCAATTATATATTTCAGAAAAATTAAAGTTAAATTTTGATTGGAGTGTTTTAAAAAGTTCTATAATTATTATTTCCATATTTCGCTGATTGTTCAGCAGATTTCGCAGAAATTAATAACTTAGTAATTAGGTATCTGCGAAATCTGCGTACTGATCTGCGTTTATCTGCGAGAAGCCTTTTTAAACTTTATAATCACCTCAAATCCCTTATGAGGATAAGTCCGCAAGCTTCAGATAGGGTACAATAACATCATTCTTAAACTCACTGGTTCCATCATATGTTATTGTTACAATTGGTACACCGGTGATCCGTTTTATTTCATTTTTCATTGCTTCAGTGACAAGAGATGGGCAGCAGAATGCAGGATTGGTCTGGACAAACAGTGATACATCCTGATAGTTTTCAAGGATATAGAATATTTTAAGGATATTGTCATAGGATTCCCCACTCTGCAGATTTTTAATGTTAAAAAGTTCCAGTTTCTTTTCAAGCTTTAGCGGGTGAATTGGGGTCTGGTTGCCGAGGAACTTTTTAAAATGTTTATAAAAGTTTTTATCAACCAGTTTGATCCCAGCCAGCATAGCCTTAGATCCCAGCACTTCAAGATTATGTCCCTTTGCGGCCAGTCTTCGCATGGAGTTTTCAGCCGTGATTTTAACATACTCATGGTAGGGGGTTGTAATGACTTCACCACCTGCATCTTCAATAACATGGATAAGATCCTGGTTCAATACCTGATTATCTCTGACGTACAGATCACCAAAGATAGCCACCTTCGGTCTTTTTTCGGGTTTGTAATCGATCCGGTCAAAAAGTGATAAAGCCTTAATAAGTGATTTTTCTATTGGTGCTTTTCCAAGGAAAGCTTTTTCCAGGATTTTAATTGATTCCTGAATGGCTTCATCAGTCTCGCCATTATTCATTTCATACGGTCTGATTCTGCATCCCACACTGCGGATCAGGCCGCCGAGCATATAAGCAAGATAGGCATTCAGACAGGTGGCCAGGGATATATCAAGGTGTGTGATATCTCCCAAATAAACAAGGGCTTTCTCCATGCCATTTCCATGATTGTCGAGCAGGTTCTTGATGTAAAAAGGATAAAGGCGGATGTTGCAGGTTAACCTGGTTTCAATCATCCAGAGCATGGTATTTCCGGGATCCAGGTCATTTTTCCGGATATATTCAATAAATTCCTGGGTGATGATATTCAACGGCAGACATTGTCCCGTATTATGTGCCATGCTTTGCCTCATAATGGACTCATCAGGTTCGAGCAGGCGGACATCCAATCCTGCTTTTCTGAGATTTGCTACAAGCAGTGGGGAAACCACCTGGTCCCAGTTTGGGAAAATGATGGTTTCCCTGGCATGGATCGACTTTTCAGGAGGAACAACAAGGAGGGGTTTTGGTTTTAATTCCATGATACCCATTGATGCATGGTTGCGGAATGAGCGTATTCCGGCCTCTATCCTTGTTTCATATCCAATATTCGAATCATGTTCGTCGATCTGAAGGATCAGGTATGGCTTCTGATGGGCATCCATTATTTTCTTGAAATAATCTATCAGGAAAGAATCCGGTGCGCATTTAAAAGCAGTAACCAGGATAGGATAAAGATTTTTAGTGACAGCAGAGATCCTGGCTGCTTCCAGGATATTTGCAGCGTAATACCAGGGAAA
>CAZRHW010000109.1:5679-7093 GCA_964599785.1 uncultured Bacteroides sp.
TGACAGCAGAGATCCTGGCTGCTTCCAGGATATTTGCAGCGTAATACCAGGGAAAAATTTTTAACAGGTAATCGATATCAGAAAAATCCTGGTGTTCATAAGGGATCATATCCTGAAAAAAAGCTTTTATTCCCATGCCTCCCAGAATATCGGGAATTCCTTTATTCATATGCGGGGAAAGGACCAGGTAGGGCCGGCCAAGCAAAACAACTGAAATGTCGTCAGACTCATGAAAGGTATGAGTGAAAACAGATTTTAAGGCATCCCTTTTCCTGTTAAAGAAATGAAGAGCTTCATCGAAAGCTTCATTTAATTCATTGTAGCTGAAAACATGATTGGAAAGAGGTTTAAGACAGTTCCATAGTTCCTTTCTGAGGTTATTTAATCCTTTCGAATAATTCAGGAAAGGAATGAGGCATTTTTCCCGGACCTGATTATCTCCGGCAGTGGACATGAGAGAAGGACTGAACTGGGTATAGTAACAATAATTTCTTTCAGCCTCATATTCTTTATCCCGTGTTTCAAGATAGACAGGAAGGAAGATATAATCAACTTTATCAGCGAGCCAGGAGATATGGCCGTACATGGCTTCCATGGGTGCACAGAACTCGGCTCCGGCAATACGCTTTCCTGTTTTGACCGGGTTATCAAAATTTTCACTGGTGAGGGTTTGAACGGACAGGTTATTAAAAAACCTTTTCCACAGGCTCATTTCTTCAAACAAGTGCAGGGCAGCAGGGAGCCCTATTTTCAAAGAAGATTTGTATTTTTCACTTTTCGGGAAATGAAAATGTTTTTCCCGTTCCTTCACCAGGTCAAAACCTGAAATGTTCCTGTCAACATACTTTTGTGTATCATAATCTCTTCCGCAGAGAAATCCATACGCAACCTTTTCACCTGATATTTCTGCCAGCCTGATCTTACAATGATTGTTACATAACCGGCATGTTTCAATACGAACGGGTATTTCATTTTTATACAAATCGAGCCCCCGGAATCCTGATTCACCGGCATATTCTTCAACCAGCAAATAGGTCAGGCCCAGCGCACCGGTGAGATGGCAATATCCTGAGACAAATATCTCTTTACCAAGTTTTGCTTCAAAAGCAGCCACAAGAGCTTTGTTTTTGGCAGTTGCTCCCTGGAAACAAATATGATTACCGATCATTGCTTCAACAGCTACTTTTTTAAGATAGTTTTCCCTCACTGAATGCAGCACACTTGCCAGAATCTCATCCAATGCGAAGCCTTTATTCAGGTAGTTATTAATATCCCTTTCCATGAAAACGGTGCACCGGTCACTTGCCAGTGGTGCCTTTGCTCCTTCAGCGATTTTTGCATAATCTTCCAGTTTTACATTGAGTTTCCTGGCCTGTTCTTCGATGAAACTTCCTGTTCCGGCAGCACATACCGA
>CAZRHW010000110.1:0-7080 GCA_964599785.1 uncultured Bacteroides sp.
CATCGACCTGGCAGGAATCACATGGTCCACTGCGGTTATCCCCTGGTTTGGGGGATCTTTCGACGGCAATGGCTACACAATCAACCATCTCCATATCCAGGGCGGCAGCTACCTGGGCCTGTTCGGACAATTAGAAGCCGAGGCGATGATTTCCAATCTGGGCCTGGTAGCTGTGGAGGTCTATGGAGAATATAACATCGGCGGCCTCGTGGGCCACAATAGTGGTATTGTCACCAACAACTATAGCATCGGCACAGTTGTTGAAGATTATATCGTAGTTCGTAACATAGGCGGTCTCGTCGGCTACAACGACGGCAGTATTACATACAGTTACAGCGCCGGTATGGTTCGTGGAGGCAGCAGTAACTACAGCATCGGCGGCCTCGTAGGCGCCAACGACGGCAGCATCACAGGTAGCTTTAGCACCGTAATGGTTGATGGAGAATACGTTGTCGGTGGCCTTGTGGGAGACAACGAAGGCGGCATCTTCAACTGCTACTGCAACGGCACGGTCACAGGCGATTCGTTTCTCGGGGGCCTTGTAGGTCGCAACCGGGAGGGCAGCATCTTCAACTGCTACAGTACCAGCAGGGTCAGTGGAGATCGGGTCCTCGGCGGCCTCGTCGGCTACAACGACGGCGATATCACCTTAAGTTTCTGGGACATGCAAACTTCTGAACAGACCACAAGTGCCGGCGGTGACGGTCTGACCACAGCCCAAATGCAGGATATTAACACTTATCTGAACGCCGGATGGGATTTCGTCGATGAATCTCTCAACGGTTCCTACGATTACTGGCAGATATCGCCCGGCAAGTACCCCAAATTGCGATTTGCAGCCGACAGGGTGAAAATCCCTGAAGGATTGGGAACGGCCGAGAAGCCCTATCTGATATGCGATTCCGGAGATCTGAAAACTGTATGGTTTGAGCCTACAGCCCATTACCGTCTGGAAACCTCCATAGACCTGTCGGGAACCGCCATGACAGTTATTCCCTGTTTTGGGGGCTATTTCGATGGTAATGGCCATACGATCAGCAATCTCCATATCCGGGGCGGCAACTACCTGGGCCTGTTCGGGCAATTAGAATCCGAGGCGGTGATTTCCAATCTGGGCCTGGAAGAAATGGATGTCAATGGGACGGGCTATTATGTTGGCGGCCTCGTGGGCTACAATAATAAGGGCAGCATCTTCAACTGCTACTGCACCGGCGCGGTCACAGGCGATGACTATGTCGGGGGCCTCGTGGGCATCAACTACGGCAAAATCAGCAATTGCTACCGCACCGGCACAGCCATAGGCAATGAGCATGTCGCCGGCTGTGTGGGCACAAACTGGGGCGAAGTCACCAACTGCTACAGCGCCGTCAGTATCGGTGTAGAGGGCCAAATCAGCATTGTTGTCGGATATAACAATAAGATTGTCACCGGCTGTTTCTGGGATATCGAGATTTGTGGATTGCCAACTGGTCGCATTAGAATGGGCCTGGCAACCGCCGAGATGCAGACTGCCGGCACATTTCTTGATGCAGGTTGGGACTTTATAGGCGAAACTGCCAACGGCACAGAAGATATCTGGTGGATTCTCGAAGGGCAGGACTATCCGCGGCTTTGGTGGGAAGCTTACGATTGATTATTAATTATTGCGGAAGGCTCCAGGATATGATCTGAGCGCGATTGTGCTTGTCCGGCCCGAATTTTACCAATCGTCTGGCTTCGGTTGGGGGGTGTGTGAAAAGTCTTTCGGCGTCGCCGTAAATTAAATATCAAACATCAAAAACACAAAGCAAAATCCAAAACAGAACCGCTGATTAACGCAGATGGACGCAGATAAACAGGCCTTTTGGCGGCTAAATTCGAGATCCTAAACTCGAAATCTGAGACGAGCCCGAAGGACCTAAATTCAAAACAGGGATTAACTTGAGAAGGCGAGGATTTTCCACTTGATTGGACCAAAGATATGCTGTAACATATAATCAAAGAGCTTATGGATATCCTTGTTCGCATAAAGCGTTTAGTCGTTTCGCGGCGGGTCCTTTTCACCGAAAAGGCGGAGATTGAGATGGCGAGGGATGCGCTGACGCCGGAACTTGTTTACGAGGCAATCCTAAACGCACCGGCGATGTTCAAGGTACTGCGTTCCCGCAATCCGAAGTCAGGAACAAGCGAAAGGCTTTATGTAATCAAGGGATTGACCTTTGACGGAGTCGCCGTATACACTAAAGGTAAGGTATTGAAAAAAGAAGGAATTGACGTTTTCTATGTCCTCATCTCATCCAAAAAAAGCACCGACATCTGAGGCGTTTCCCTGCCCGGATTGCGGAAAGATCCGAATGATTCGGGTCGTGGAAACCTGCAAGCTCGAGGACGGGCTGGTGGTCAAGAAACTCACGCACTACAAATGTAGCTCTTGTGGCACGCGATTCTTCGACGATGACGCGATGCATCGCATTCAAACTGCACGTGCATCGCATGGTTCATTGGCTCGATCCTGCTAATTGCAATCTGGCAAACACCGAGGTAGCTACGGTATTCCTTGATGCAGATTGTGGGAAACCGCAGGGCAATGAAACCGAACCGCTCTGCGGAAATCCTAAATCCGAATATCTAAATCCTAAACAAGCACAAATTAGCAAAGCCCTAATGTTCTCCCTGGGGGACGCCTTACGGCGAAAACCTACGGGCATTCGGCCCGTGTTTGGGATTTTTGTCATTCGTGCTTCGGATCCATTCGGCGATGCTCAGGACAAGTTTGTTTGGAATTTAGAATTTAGTGCTTCGAGTTTCCCCGCCTTTAGGATTGTCTGCGTCTATCTGCGGTTTTCGTGCTAAAAACACATTTTGGGGGATTCTTTGTGTAATTTTCTGTAACATAATGGCTCTTTGCGCAATTATATCGGCGACAATGGTTGGTGCTATGGCAAAACTTTTTGAACGAACGGAAGAAAACGACCTGGTCCAAAGGGCTAAAACACAGGCCGAGTCGCTGGGCCGGCTTTACGAAATGTACTACGAGCGAATCTTCCGCTTCTGCGTTTACCGGCTCTTTAACAAGGAAATAGCTGAGGATGTAACTTCGGCGATCTTTCTTAACGTAGCCCGCGGGATACGTGGTTTCAAAGGCCGAAGCGAGCAGGACTTTCGCAACTGGCTGTACGCCATAGCAGCCAACCAGGCGAACGCCTATATCAGAAAAACGTCGCGACGTAAAAAGCTGCTCGCAGAGGCGGCCAGATCGATGATACCGGCAACCGCCGGCAGCGCCAATAAGTCGTTCGAGCCGGACTGGCCGAGGCTTTACGCCGCCATCCTCAGGCTAAAGCCACGGCACCAGACCATTGTCACATTAAGGTTCTTTGAAAACTTCTCATACGAACAGATAGCACAGATTTTAGACGTCAATAAGGCAACTTTGCGCGTAACGTTGCATAGAATACTTAACAAGTTAAGAAACCAATTACAAACCGTTTTTGACGGAGAAATATAATGTTCAAAGACGAAGCCGATTTTGAAAAAGTCGTTGGTCGGCTGAATATCGACACCGAGCCGAACCCGGCGCATCGTGAAAACCTTCGCCGGCAGATGCTCTCTGTCTTCAATAGGGCCAAGCAGGAATCCGCAACCCGGATAATCGTCTTTCGAACATTAAGGAATTTAATCATGAAAAGTCCAATTACAAAAATAGCCGCAGCGGCGGTAATAATTATAGCAGTTCTTATCGGCTTAAATATTGTGGGAACCTCCACTCCCGCTTTTGCCGAGATCGTTAAGCCTTTCCTTACCGCTCGAACTGCTTCATTTAAGATGACGATGGAAGTCGAGGGCGTACCGACACAAACCTTCGATTGTTTGTACGCCGAACCTGTTCGTATGCGTCAGACGAATCACGAACAAGGTGCAATCGTCATCAGCGATTTTCAGCAGGGTAAGATAGTTACTCTCATGCCGGCACAGAACAAAGCTATGATTGTTGAATTGGAAAACATGCCAGAAGATCAGAGTAACTTTAATCTGTTCAGCGAAATCAGAAAACACATTCAGGAAGCTCAGCAAACCCAGGACGAGTCGGTACAGTTCCTGGGTGAGAAAAAAATTAACGGCCTGACGGTTATCGGGTATCACGTTCAGAAACCTGCTGTCGATATCACCGTCTGGGCTGACCCGCAGACTAAACTCCCTGTAGAAATGACAAATACATCAGGGCCTACAACCTATACAATGACTGACATCGTTTTTGATGTCGAGTTGGACGAGTCCCTCTTCAACCTTGAGATCCCCGACGGATACACGGTCCACACCATGCAGGTTGATGCCTCTGAGCCGACGGAAAAAGACCTGATCGAGATGTTCCGTATATGGGCCGAACACATGGACGGCAATTTACCTTCGATTCTGGATATGAATGCTACGATGGTATTTGTAAAGTATCAGCGAAAGAAAATGAAGGAACAAGGTATTGAACCAACAGAAAAAGCAATGCTGGAAATGCAAAAAACCATTCAAAAAATGAGCCGCGGCGGAATGTTCGTCCAGGCACTTCTGTCCGAGAGCGATTGGCACTATGACGGTAAAGATGTAAAATTCGGCGACGCCGAGAAGCCGATATTCTGGTACAAGCCCGAAGGCTCCGAAACTTATCGCGTAATCTACGGCGATCTGAGGGTCGAAGATGTCTCTACCGAAGACCTGCCAGAATAAGCATTACTGCTAAAGAACTGGCAGAACTTGAAAAGCTGGTCTCGGAATAACAAAATCATCATTTAAGAGACACTGGTTTTGAAAAAATGACCTTAAGGGAGTGTCAAAAATGCTAAATAATATTACCAAAACATTAATGCGGTTAAAGTGGCTGATACTGATAATAGCAATGTTATACATAGCATCCAATTAAGGAGCCCGGAATGATAACAACAACACAAAACAAGGAGAAAGTAAACAACAGCCGTTTTCTTGGAGCATTAGGTTTCTTGGGATTCCTTGGCTTCTTGGGATTCGTGCCCAGCGAGAGCTATCATCACCTGACTAAGCTGGCGTATCTCTCCTTGCTATCACTGGCTTCCCTGTTGGTACTGATTCCCTTTGAGAAGTCGAAAGTCAGGGTGCCGGTCGATTCGAAGAGGAAGGGGTATCTTGGATTCCTTGGCTTTCTGGGCTTCTTGGGTTTCCTCGCCAGCAGCAATCCTGGGTTTGCCGGTTTGGCTTGTATGGCTGCCTGGTCAGGTCTCGCAGTCGGCTCACATGAAACAACAGAGGGAACGTCGAACAAGATGGATGCAGGCGACTCGTAGACTCGCGCCTGATCCGCAACGTTGGGCTTTCCGTTCTTATACCAAAAAGACAAAAAGTAAAATCACGCTGGAAAGCGTTTAAACTTGCCTGGGGCGACGCTGGTCGCTTGTACGTTGTTATTCTTATCATCCTCGCTTTTCAGGCTGTCTTTGAAATATTGTATGTCCGTAAAATTCTGCTAATGGGAGGCTCTGGTATACCACTAGAGCCTTACTAAGCTATCTGGATTAGGTTTTTGTAACAATAGAATTGGGAGAAAAGTGTAATGTCTAAAATTAAATTTGAAAGAAACTCGTCTAATCACAATATTACGAATAAAGCAGAGAGTAGAAAACTTCTTTGCATAATTGTAATAATAGTAAGCCTGGTGATAAGCTTTGTATCAGTTAGTGAAGCAAAGGACTCTGGAAGTAGGTCTAAGTCACAGCCTCAACTCAATGACCCATTATTCCCTAAACAACAAGCATTATTTAACAAAATCAACGTTTTCGAAGCTTGGAACACCACAAGAGGAGATCCCAACGTCTTGGTGGGAATCGTTGACCTTGGTTTTGATTTCTTCCACCCCGACCTGAAGAGTAATCTTGTTCCAGGTTTTTACGCTTCCGGTGGGTATCATACCGAATGTTATGAAATTGTTGGTCACGGAACACTGGTTGCCAGCATCGTCGCTGCAAAGGACAATAATAAAATCGGAATGACGGGATTGGTACCACTTTGTCGCGTACTTACGGCATCGTATGGGATGATTGAAAATCAATACGGAAGGTTAATGAGAAAATTTCGACAGGATCACCCTGAGGCTGGGCCTGGAGATAAAAGATGGGCCAAACTAATGGAAGAGCGCAGAGACGAAATGAAGGATTTCGGCACGAAGTGGGTAAAGTATATGACTTTGAGCCAGGCAAAAGCAATTCGATACTTGGTAGACCACAAAGTAAGAGTCATTAATATTAGTGGTTACATGCAACGAGATCTGTGCCGCTCATGTCCCGAAGCTTGGCAGCAATTAGAAGATGCATTTGAATATGCAGCGAAAAATGATGTCGTAATTGTGATTGGTGCCGGTAATGACGCTGTAAGGGCCGAAGGTTATCCTGGGAACCCAAATTCGATGATCGTCGCCGGTGCGACTATGTTGAATGATACTCGTTGGGAAGAAGAATTGGATATCAAGGGAAGCAAGATTAAGCAGGGAACAAACTTTGGAAAACGTCTAACTGTAATGGCACCAACAGAGAATATCCAGGTTTGCATTCCGCATGAGAAGCGTTTTTATATTGCCGAAGATGGCCCGATGGGACCAGCCCCGACAGAACTTAAGTTCGAAGCGATGTATGAAATTGTTCCCAGTGGTGCGACATCATCTGCGGCGCCAATTGTGACATCGTTGGTAGCATTGATCTACAGCGTTAGGCCTGACCTTGATGCAAAATCCTTGGTTAATATCATCAAACAAGGCTGTGATGATATAGGTGATAAAGGTTACGACATCTATACCGGCTACGGCCGGTTGAATTTTGGGAAAACAATCAAGATTGCTCTGAAGTTCAATAAGTAATACCGGAAGTGTCATAAACGTCAATGTCAAAGATTCCACCGTACTCGAAAAGCGGCAGCGTTAGCAAGAAATACAAGCAATAGCAGATAGGCCGGGCTGATTTTGCCCGGCTTTTTTTCTGTGTTTTTAGCTTGAAAACGCCGCTTTGAAAAATTTTTCGAGAAATTTTGTAATATTTTCTTGGCAGCTTCGACATATGTAGTAGAATACTTCTACTTTTGTAGAAGGAG
>CAZRHW010000111.1:0-7050 GCA_964599785.1 uncultured Bacteroides sp.
GATGGCCGGATGGTTTTAGCAACCGATAAATTTCATCCAGGAAATGGTCGGTATCAAAAATATGCTCTATGATCTCGCCCGCGATGATAAGATCAAAAAAGCCGGTCTCGAAGGACAGGGGGTGTTCATCATCGATATAATCCTGAACGACGCGGATGCCCCTGCGCCGACAGGCGTCAACACCGGCATCGCTCGCCTCGATGCCGTGAAGCTGAAGGTTCCCGCCTTTCAGGGAGGCGAGAAGAAATCCGTCGCGGCACCCGATATCCAGAATCCTGCTGTTCTCGCGTTTAACGCCCGCGGCCAGATGCAGCATCGTTTTAACCCTTGGGCTCAATAGGGGCCTATCATCCCCTGACCCGACGCGGTACATATCTTTATAGATATTTTTCATCGTTGAACGGCGGGAACGGTTATCTTAAATATAAAGACGGCTGCAGCGGCCAAAACAGAAATAACGAGCCCAAGATAAAACAGCGCCTGCGGCCAATAGAATACGACAAGGGTGAAATCTTCCCCCAGGCCAAGCTTGTCGGGCTCGATGTACCAGACGTTGGCGTGCCTGCGGCCGGACCTTTCGTTGAGCGTAGCGGTGAACAAATAAAGCAGATCGGTCGGCATCAGGTCATGGCGATGCCTCGCCTCTCTGACGTGAAGGCTGGGATAGTATTTGGTGGTTTGTTCGAAGAAGCGCGCCTTGGCATCCGAGGCCCGCGCCTTATAAAGCTTCCAGTGACGGCTGAAGGGTTCGTTGAAGACCAGCCAAAAAGGGGACGAGGCGTGACTGACGTTGATCACGTATTTGGTCGGGTTGACCCTGGCGAAAGAGATCCGAAGCGCGTCATCAATCAGCGGGCGCATCTTAATGTCATCGACGGCCATAGGCCGCATGAACGAAAAATATACGTGAGGAAGAAAATATCTCTCATCGATCTTATAAAAATCGAAGTAGTCGTTTTGTACGAGGAGGTCTTTTTGACTCAAGCCGTCGGTGGAGACCGATGTGCCTCCGACCGAATCTTTCTGAACGAGCAAATATCCCACATTATTTAGAGCATAAGACCTGTAGCTTCGCCCGGGTGAGGGCCCGGCGTCCGACTCCCTCGACGTGAACCCGTAATCTCCCTGCCGCTCCAGCGTGATCATCGGTTTATTGGTGATCCAGGTCAGGATATCCGGTCCGAAATATTGCCATTGTTTCTGGACGTAACCGTTGTTTAGCGGGCTGGACAAGACCTTCGAATCCTCTTTAATGACGTCCAGATAGCGTCCGAGCTCATAATAGGCCTGCGGGATCAAAAAACCCTTTTGTTGCGCCGCATACGTCAATGGATTATAAAATTTATAGCCCAAATAAATAGGATAGAAAACGATCATGTTCGCGAGAAGGGCGGCGACGATAGGCCATCTCTTCTTTTTTGACAGATCACAGACCGCCATGGTGAACAAAAAGGCGTAAAAGACGACGGCACCGATCACGACGGAGGAGGTGGTCCTGAAGACCCTGACCAACGGGAGGTGCAGCACGGCGTAGCGAAAGATCCCGCCCAGGGGCGGATTGGAACCTTTCGCAATGAAGATAAAAAACAAGATAAAGGCGAGCAGGGCCAGCGACACATTTCGAAATCTTTTTTCCTTGAAGACAAAAAAGGTGCCCCACGCGATGATGATCCACTGCCCGAATGACCAAAAGACAAAAGGGACACCGGTCAAGAAAGGTTTCAGGCTCGAATAATATTTGATGATGACCAGGTTGAAAAACCGCATGATGTAAACGAGGGTAGCGATGCCATGTTCGGCATTTCCACCGCTGGTGATTATATCTTTTGAAAAGTTCCCGACAGCGCCGAAAAAGAAACTGTAAAAGAGGGGGATCCAGACCCATAGGTTCAGCAACGCGCTCATCAGGAAAACGGCCCCGAACCGCAGCAGAACATCCTTGACGGACAGGCCGTTCAATTGCCGGTACACATAACACAGGCCGAGTGACGCGATAAAAAAGACGATCAACAGCTTCGGCTGCGGCAGATCCGTAAAAAAGAGAAAATTGAGAAAAAATGAGAATAGAAAAGCGTAGGACATCTTGTTATGCCTGAGGAATTTCAGCAGAAAATAGAAACACACGGGGAAACCGTAAAGCGGCGTGTACGTAACGCATAACAAAAAGTAAATCGGGTTCAATGTAAAGACGGTGGCTGCAAGCAGGCGCAGCTCGGATGTATCATATCGGGTCCCCCGGAATAATTCTCTGTAGGTAAGGGCGGTGAAAACGAAACCCATCACGAGAAGGACAACGAGCAAAATCTTCTGCGCGACGAAGCCGCTCAACCCCAGACAGAAAAAAAGATAATAAAAAGCGAACCAGAGGATAGAGATGTAACCGAATGACTCCCGTCCGTTGTTCCACAAAAAGATCTTCTGGAGGGCATTGCCGGGGTGCAGGGGGATCATCACATCCCCTCCGATATAGGTGTAGCCGTCCCAGATGGAACGGATAAAAAGCAGCAGGACGACGAAAAACAGTCCATAGAGATAATAACGGGACAGGAATTTTTTCAAGCTAGGACTCTCTCTTTTTTAACAATAAATGCATGTTCCCCGCGCTGAAGACCGAATGCTTCCTGATCGAGGACTCCTTGATGCTCAACCAGGCCAAGGGATACCCGAGGGAAATAAACACCGTTTTAAGCAAGACCAGCCATGAAGGTCTGCCGTCTCGGGCGACCTCGCCGGAATCTCTCAGACTGTCTGCCAGCCGCTTCCCTAACAAAAATTTGATGAGTATCTTTGGGATATAGAAGAAAAAGAGCATCTGGATATGGTTGATGAAATGGACGCTGTAGAAGACGTCGTCCACCTGGACCCTTTTTTTATTGATCAGCTGTAAAAAGCCCGGGATGTCAAACCGGAGGGTGTGGCCGAAAAACTCCCTCGTCAAATCTCTGAAATAGGGCAGCTTGCTGAAGAACCACGTCAGTGAGTACCTGTTGAGTTCGACGGGGACCGATATATAGATGCACCCCCCGCTGCTCAGGGACCGCGTGGCTTGGTCCAGGGTTTTAACGACGACCTGCGTCGATCCCAGGTGTTCCAACAGATCGATCATGAGGATAAGGTCAAACTTCTGGTGAAAGGGGTTCACGTCGGAGCCCGCCACTAGAAAACTCCCTATGCCCAGGGACGACGCGTAGTCGATAGCCGAAGCGCTGATATCGGTGCCGTACAACTCAACGCTGCCGCCGAATCTCCGGTGGATCTCATGGAGGTTCCTTCCTCCGCCCGATCCCAATTCCAGGATCTTGACAGAGGGCGACGTCCGTAGAAGCTTTTTGATATGCGCGTCCAGAAAGGCGATATTGAGGTTGCATCTGGCGTAGGCGGTCGAAAGGCCCTGCGGGCACACCTCATAATCATAGGCGCTCATGTGAAGGCTTCCATCTCTTTCGCCGCGATGACATCCCAGGAGGACCTTTCCAACAGCAGCCTGCCGTTCTCGTTATTGAAATCTGCGTCTCCTATGAGACGCAGGACCTCTGCGGCAGCGCGTTGAAGATCATTTCTTGGGACCATCGTCACTTCGTTATTTTTGTAAATACCCTTATATGCGTCAAGATCGTAAACGACCGCCTTGAGGCCGCAGCAAACGGCCTCCAGGAGCGCCACGCCGTAGCTTTCCCGCGGGCTTAAAAACAGAAAGAATTTGCTGCTCTTGATGATCTCGTACTTCTCGACCCCTGACTTAAAACCGAACAGCTGGACGTTATTCATGAGGTCCCTGCGCCGGACCTCCATTTTAAATTTTTCTTCAGAGACCTGATCCCCGCTTCCCACCAGTGCCAGCTGAAAATCCGGATATGTCTTTTTCACGATCTCCAGGACACCGAGCAGATCGTAGATGCCCTTCGTTGCCTCGATCCTGCCGAGAAACAAGGCGTCGATCCGATAGGCCGCCTTCCGCTGCGCCTGGCGTATCAGATCGGTTTCAACGGCGTTGCCCGTCAAGATCAATCGGCGCTCGCTGAATCCTTTCTTCAATAAAGCCCGTCTCAGATCCTCAGTAATCGTGAAGACCACATCCGCCTTCCTGAGTAAAACCAACGAAATTTTAAAAAAGAGAAAGGCGAGCCAATTGATAAATCTGTTGCCTACCCTATCGAGGGTCACGACGTTATCGAAGACGACGCACCATCTGATGCTGCGGTCAAAAAACGTTAAGACATAGGGTATCATCAAGAGATCGAGTACCGAAGAAATCGAATAGACCGTATCGAATCGATGCTTGAGCCTGGGAATCAGCAATAAGGCGCATAGGTTTCTGTACAGAAACTCGAAGATGAGCCCACATTTATTGGAAGGATTGGCGATGCGCCGGACCGTGATGCAGCCGATGTCGGGAAAATGATGCCTGTAGAACGCTTGGCCCTCGCTGGTGCATAGAAGGGTTATCTCACAGCCGGCCTTCCGCCACGCCCTGATCTTGGAAACGACAGGTGTCTTGTTATGGCCGGGCCGGAAACCTATGTCAAGGACGAGGATCCTTTTCATGCCTTCTCCAAGGCGCTCTCAAAAATCTTCAAGACCTGCTTGCCCGCCCTCTCCCAGGAAAACCTTCTTATGTTGGATCGGCCACCGGTGACCAGCTTATTTCTCAAGGCCGGGGTGCGCTTGATATGGTTTATTTGTTCCGCTATGTCGTTGCTGTCGCGGGGATCCGCCAAAAGGCCGGCTTCGTCGACGACCTCCGGGATGCTGGCGACATTCGAAGCGACCACGGGACAATCGCACGCCATCGCCTCCAGGATAGGCAGACCAAACCCCTCATAAACGGGGCAATAGACGAACAGGAACGCCTTGACGTACAAGATCTTCAGCTCCACGTTCGTCAGATGTCTTTTTGTCAAAATGACGCGTTCACGGTCATAACGGTTCTTCTGGATATGGGAAGAGAACTCGTCGACCAACCACGGATCGGAGACGACAACAACAAGATAATCCCCGGTACTTCCCCCGCCCGCCTTAAAAAAAGCGTCGATGACGGTCGGAACGTTTTTCCGCCTTGAGGACCCCATCGTCAGGCAATAACGCCGGTCCAGGTCAAGACCGATCGCACTTCCCAGCCGGACCACATCCGCCCTCTCGAACCGGCATTGGAAAAAATCATCGTCGATCCCCAGATGGACCACTTCGATCTTCTCTTCGTCCAATTTGAAATGATCGAGCAGGTCTCTTTTGGTATGGCTGGAGATCGCCAGGATCCTATCGGCCCTCCTCAGGCTGGCGTACAGGGTCAGGCTGTAAAAAAATCGCAATGAGAGCGAGGTTGTGTCCGGCACCTTGAAGGTGCACAGGTCGAGGACGCCCGTGACATATCTCTTGACCGGTGAGGTACGCAACGGGAGCGTGTTGACGGGGTTGAAGTAGAGGTCGTGACCTGCGATATACCGGTTGACGAAGGCAAGGTCGAACAATGCTTCGGCAACCTGTCCGGAGGTCATCCGATGATTGATCAACGTGGAGCGGGGGTAAGACGCCAGATCCCGGACAAATGCATTGCTACCGTCGTCGTTGACGGTCAGTAACGTAAATTTAAAACCGACATTGTTCTTGAGCAAATTCTTGACCAGGTTGTAGATGTAGCTCTGCGCACCGGTATAGGTCTTTTGCAGCAATCTTAGGTTTATTAGGATATTGTTGGTCCCCATATTATATCTTGGTCCCCTTCCATGCGATCTCATCGGCCCCGCCCACGTAGTAACACCAGAACCTCTCGAAGACGATAGGGGCCAGACGGATCAACCTGCTGATGACATAATCCACAGGAACGAGTACTCCTCTATAGAGAAAGGGGTGCGCCGACACCGGCATATCCACCTTGAACCTTATCCCATAGGGATTATTTTTCGTCCTCTCGAAAGTCCACCAGTGGATCCGTAGCATCTGCGTCTCAAAAAGCGCCTTGTCGAACGGGTAAAAGGCCCTGTTGAGATATTGATAAAACGTGTTGTAGCTGAATGTCCAGTAGTGACCCATGTTGCCGACCCCGCCGACTGACGAAGAGTGCGGAACGGTGATGAAAAGAAAGCCGCCCTTCTTCAATATCCGGTAACACTCGGCGAAGATCGCCAGGGGGTCTTTAAAATGCTCGAGCGTGCTGAACATATAGATCCCATCTACCGATTCGCTCTTCCACTTCCAGGGCAGGGACCTCAGATCGACGGTCTCATCGACGTACGGGCCTTTCATCAAATCGACGTTCACGGCATCGTGGATCGGCAGGCCTCCGCACCCCAGGTTCAAAATCATCGGCGCACCTCGTGTCATTGGCGGTTCACTTCTCCCCCACGATCCATATTTGGCCACCCCATCCGGTTCGGTTGAGACAAAACTGCAGCGCCTTCGACAACGGATGAAAAGGTGTTTCGAGTCTTTTGATCTTGTAGCCGACCTGCTCAAACACGGACGCGAGGGTAGTAGGCGTAAAAAAATGCTGATGTGTCTTATCCATGTAGCCGTACCATTTATCTCTGAAGATCATGCGGGCCGCCGAGGCCAGGTTGGGGGTTGTCACGATTAAAAGGCCGCCCCCCTTCAAGATCCTCAGGCACTCTTTTAAAAAGAAGGCCGGGTCGTCCAAATGTTCGATGACGTCAAAGGCGGTCACATAATCAAAAAAGTCCTTTTCAAATAAGGCCAGCCCTTTATTGACGTCGCGCAGGAACAACGCGGCGCACGTCTCCTTCTTCGCTTTCTCCAGAGAGTCCTCGTCGACCTCGATGCCGTACGTTTCCAGGCCGTGTTGATCGCAACAGCCTAAAAAATAACCCAAGGCGCATCCGACGTCCAGCAATCTGGCCCCCGGCGCGGCCCGCTCCCTCAGAATGGACAAAGGGAAATAAATATCCTCGATCAGTCCTTTGTTTTTTATGACGGACGTGCCGTTCATGACATTATTGCTTTTGCGCCAATACGTAGATCCGCGTGAAGAGGCGCGGTTGCCCGAAACCCGCCATGATCCTTTGAAGCCTCGCTCGGCCGGTCTGATACCGGCGC
>CAZRHW010000112.1:0-6933 GCA_964599785.1 uncultured Bacteroides sp.
AAGCCACTCCTCCGACTGGAAATTCAGAATCTCCTCCTGTCCGGTGATGGTTGCTCCCGAGGTAAATCATACCCTCACCCATTTATTATGGGAAACAGAAAGTAACTTACTGACGCCGGAATCTATGCAGTACGATCCTCAATACGATCTGTATTATGTCACCAGTTATGATATGGGTTATTACACGAAAGGCAGTCCTTCAGGGTATGTTACAAGAATCGACAGGAACGGGAAAATTATAGATCATCAATGGATCAAAGGTCTCTTTGCTCCCACTGGTATGTGCATTTATAAAAACAAACTATATGTCACTGTAAGACATGGTGTAATTGTTTTCGATACAAAAAAAGGTGATTATATAACGCAGTATGATATACCAGACACTGAATTCCTGAATGACATTTCCGTTGATTCTATTGGAAGGATATATATTTCAGATACATCGCGTGATCCTGATAAACCGGATATTTATATCATTGAGAATGAAGAAGTAAGGTCATGGTATCAATCAGAGCAGGTATCGCAAACCAATGGAATATATGTCTACAGGGGGAAATTACTGATCGGTAATAACGGACAGGGGCTTTTTCAGTCCATTGACCTTGAAGATAAAAGTATCAATACAATTTGCAGTCTGGGAGCTGGAATCATCGATGGAATAAGGATTGACAACAATGGAAACTATCTTGTTTCACACTGGGAAGGAAAAATTTTCAGGATCACGCCACAAGGTGACATCACCGAAATTTTTGATACCCGCCCGGAAGGTTATAATGCCGCCGATTTTGAGTTTTCCGGCGAATCCAATACCCTGTATATACCTACATTTCTGGGAGATAAGGTGGCAGCTCTGAAATTGGATTATTAGAAAAGTATAATTTCAACCTCATTATTTTAATCCCACAACACCTTTTTGTTATTTTTGTTTGTTTTTAATCAACCTTGTCTTAATAATTTCCTTTACGTGACTATCAGATCGATTCATTATTACTGGTTGCTGATTTGCCTGATTACACTTCTGCCTGTTTCACTTAATGCCCAGGAAAGCGATCAGACCGCGATGGATTTTAACAGGATGAAAGATTATTTTGATCATTCCTATGGCCCCGATTATAATCTCTGGAACGGAAAAAAATATCACAAGCTGCATATCAAAACAATCGATCATCCTTTTTTCAATTCGGATCAGTTCAGGAAGGGAAGCCTGCTGATTAACGGAGTACGTTATGAAGATGTGTTGATCAATTACGATATCTGTAACCAGCATGTTATTCTTCAGTACCCGGGTCTTTCAGGAGGGATAGAACAGATTATTCTAACCGGGGAATTCATTGATGAATTCACCATTGACGGGAAATTTTTCAGAAAGTTATCGTTCCCTGAAACAGGAACCCGTTTTTTTCAGATCGTTGATACCGATGAATTATCCTTCTATTTGTATTGGGAAAAGGACCTGGTCTATAATTCCACATCGCTTTCCACTGCATACAGCTTCACCTCCCAATCCAGGAAACCATATCTCCTTATATCCGGCCAGTTGAAGTCTTTCATATCCACCTCATCATTAATAGATATTTTCGGCAAACAGTTTAAAAAAGAGATCAGGAGCTATATCCGGCAACACCAGATTTATATACGGGAGGCTTCCGAAGAGAGCCTCGGAATGTTGATTGATTATTGTACCAGCCTGACACATGACAAATGATGACCAGAATTATTTTGATATTTATAATCATTCTGAATGTCGGCACCGTTTCCGGGCAATCTGCAGATCTTACATTTTCAGGTAATTTTAACCAGGTCTCCTTTGACAGTTTTGTCGAATCAGTGGAAAAAACCTCCGGACTCACTTTTTATTATCTGGATGAATGGACTTCCGGGATCAGAATAACGGCGGTTGGAGAAAATTTGTCGCTGGCTGCTATACTGGCACAACATCTGGAACCTCAACGGCTTGCATTTTATATAGATAAAAGCAATAATGTTTTCATCATTCCGGGTACCATAAAAACATTTGAAAGAGAAACCCAGGAAGAAGAAGTTGGAAAGGAACATGAGCCCGACCAGAGCATCTCCAGGGTATCAAAAGAGGAGGAATACTTCGGGGGAAGAAAAGAAGAGATCATTAAATCAAAAACCATAGGGGAAAGCAAAGGAGCCGTTAATGGCTCCATGGTAACACTTTACGGGAAGATATGGGACAGGGAGAATGGACAATCACTGATTGGAGCTACCATATACTTTTCCGAAACAAAAACAGGAGCTGTGGCTGATATTGACGGGCGCTATCAGATTGTCCTGCCCTCAGGAAATTATTTGCTTTCCATTAATAGTCTGAAAATGAAAGAGATAAAATATAACCTCTCCATTTATACTGATGGCAGACTTGACATAGGTATGGAGAAGGAGATCATCCCCATCAATGAAGTTGTTATTAAAGCCGAAAGGTACCAGAATGTCTCCGGGATCCAGATGGGTTTTGCCCGGCTGGATATGAAAACCATAAAAGAGATCCCGCTTGTTATGGGAGAAAAAGATCTGTTGAAGGTTGCCCAGATGCTCCCCGGGATTCAAACTGTAGGAGAAGGATCTTCCGGATTCAATGTAAGGGGTAGTTCAGCAGACCAGAACATGTTCTATATAAATAAAGTACCGGTCTATAACACTTCTCACCTCTTTGGCTTCTTCTCTTCCTTCAGTCCCGATATCGTTAAAGATTTCAGTTTATATAAGAGCAATATTCCCGTGGAATATGGTGGCAGGATTGCCTCCATCTTCAATATTTCCACCCGGGAAGGAAATAAAAACCAGTTTACCGGAAGAGGGGGGATCAGTCCTGTTACAGGCCACATTGCCATTGAGGGTCCCCTTAAAAAAGGAAAACACTCATTCGTGCTCAGTACACGTTCTACTTATTCTGACTGGATATTGACGCGTCTCAGAGATCCCGGATTAAGGAACAGTAAGGCTTCCTTTTATGATCTGTCTGCAGGAATCAGCCTGGAACCGGATGAGAAGAACCTTTTCAAATTCTTCGGGTATTATACATCAGATAAGTTCCACTATAAGGATTTTTTAAGTTATGATTATAATAATTCCGGGACTTCAATGAACTGGCGTCACCGCATATCTCCGGCACTTACCTCGGATATGGCTGCTGTATTTGGCAATTACTCATTCAGTACCATTAACCAGGAATACCCATCATCAGGCTATACACATAATTATCAATTAGGACATTACGAAATTAAATCTGATTTCAGCTGGGTGCCTGGCAGTAAACATGTGGTTTCATTCGGCGGTAGTTTCATTTATTATGACCTGCACCGGGGAGAGGTAAAACCATATGGAACAGACTCTTACAGGAGAGTTGTCAACCTGGGAAGGGATAAGGGCCTGGAATACGCCATTTACCTGGGAGATAAGTATGAAGTCATACCCGGATTGACATTATATGGCGGCTTACGATACACTATTTTTAATTATCTGGGACCGGCAGAAGTTTATGATTACGTTCCGGGAGCTCCCATGAATGATGAAAATATCAGTGACACGGTTTATTACAGAGCAGGCAGTCTGGTAAATACATACACGGGGCCGGATATCAGGACGGCTGTTAATTTTCAAACCGGTAAGAACAGTTCAGTGAAACTTTCATACAACAGGATACGGCAGCACCTGTTTTTACTCAGCAATACCATCGCCATCTCTCCTACCGACCAGTGGAAGTTATGCGATTATCACATAAAGCCCCCTTTCAGTGATCAGCTCGTGGCAGGTTTTTATAAGGATTTTCCCGAAGGTGGCATTCGCAGTTCAGCCGAAGTATATGTTAAGAAAACCCATAATATAATTGATTATAAAGATGGAGCGGACTTTATCGGAACTGCGCATATTGAAAAAGATATTCTGCAGGGAAAGCAAAATGCCTATGGTTTCGAACTGATGGTTGAAAAGACAAAAGGAAAAGTGAACGGATGGATCTCCTATACCTATTCAAGATCAAAAATACTGGTTAACGGTACTCAGCCATGGGAAAAGATCAATAACGGTTTAACCTATCCTGCCAACTATGACAAGCCCCATGCTCTAAACGTCATTTTAAATTACCGGTTGAACAGGAGGTTAAGCTTTTCAGGTAACCTGGTATATAACACCGGCCGGCCGGTCACCTACCCCATTTCAGTCTACTACATGAATGGACAACAAATACTGAATTTCTCTGCAAGAAATGCATACCGGCTGCCTGACTATTTCAGGACAGACCTATCCTTCAACCTTGAAGGAAATCTCAAATCGAAAAAGATGGTCCATAGTTATTGGATGGTCAACATCTATAACCTGACCGGGAGGAAAAACGCCTATTCAGTTTTTTTCAGGTCGGAGGAAGGGAAAATCAACGGATACAAGATTTCTGTTTTCGGGACAACCATTGTTACATTATCATGGAATTTTAAATTTGGAAATTATGCCAGTGAATAGAACAATCCTGGTTCTTTTGGTTATTGCTGTCGTTGTATCGGACTGTGTGGAACCATATACTCCTCAAATTAAGGAGAGCCAGGAATCCCTGGTTGTCGAAGGATTACTGACTGACCAGCCCGGTTACCAATATATATATATTTCACGTTCCTCCCCGTTTAATGATCCTGAATTATTGCCGGAAATACAATGCCAGGTATCATTGGTTGATGATAAAGGAAACGATTATCCGTATGACGAACAGGAAAACGGTATATACGGGCGCTGGATGACATCGGCTCAGCTGACACGGGGAACGGCCTACAAATTAAGAATCCTGACTTCCGGGGGGGAGAGGTATGAATCAGATTACGAAATTCTCTCATCTCCCTGTCCGCCTGTAGACAGTGTTTACTTTGAAATGGAAACAATCGAGACCTCTGATCCCGATGAACCGTTGCAGGGCATACAGGTCTATGTTGACCTCGATGCTGAAGAGGATCAACCGCGCAATTACCGCTGGGAACTGGTAGAAACCTGGGAATATTATGCAGCCCACATCATACAATATTATTTTGATGGTGGCCTGCATAATATGCCGGATCCAACTATCTATTATGCCTGCTGGCACACCGCAAGGATCAGCAGTATCTATACCTCATCTACAAAACACCTGGTCAATAACAGGATACATAAATATCCTCTTAATTATGTTTCTGATCATACTAATCGTTTAAGGATCCGCTACAGCCTGCTTGTCAAACAATATACCCTGAGCGATAATGCTTATGAATACTGGGATCAGATGCGCAAACAGACCCAGGAGGGAGGAGGATTATACGAGACTCAGCCTTCCCGGATCAGGGGTAATATTTATAATATAAACGATCCCGACGAACAGGTACTGGGATATTTCAATATCTCCTCATCATCTGAAAAACGAATTTTTATAGATGATATCCAGGGACTTAGTTTTCCCGGGCCGGAATGTTCCCTCGATACCATTTACCGGCTTTCTGAAATCCCGGATTATCTGTTCCCCCCGATCTACCTCGTATCTCTCAATCCAATGGGGTCCGGTCCACCTTACGGCGTTGGTGGGGGAATGTGTTTTGATTGTACTGTCGAAGGAGGTATAAATGTTAAACCAGATTTTTGGGAATAAAATAAAATCCTCATCGTGAATGAACTTATAGATCAAGGTCCAAAGACAAAAAAGTATGAAAATATCCGGTTGCACTGATCTCATAAAAATCATCCTTCTGATAGGTTTTATCATGATACCGGCGATACTTTCTGCCAGCGGACCGGAAAATGATTCAATACTGCTTAACTCACCGGTCTACAGCGAAAAATTTTACCTGTTTACCGACCGCAGCTTATACGCTTCCGGTGAACCGGTTATGTTCAGGGTATTCAATCTGAGTAATCCCCTCCTGAAAAAAAACAACTGGAGCACGGTAATATACATTGAATTGATCAATAATCTTAATACTCCGGTTGCCCGGGGTAAATATCCCTTAAATCCGGAAGGTGCATCCGGCAGGATAATCATACCTGATACCCTTACAACCGGTTCTTATTATATCCGGGCATACACCAAATGGATGAGGAATTATCCACCATCGTCATACTTCCATTTTCCCCTGACAATAATTAATCCTGAAAAGTCCGGCACCACAGGTAATATCACACGTACTGCTGCAGTTGGTAATCCGGGCCCCGGCATTGTACCTCTGACAGGAATTACCTGTACAACAGATAAATCCATCTATGGAAAACGGGAAAAGGTAACAGTAGAAATTAAAAGAGGAGATATCCATATCTCTCCTGATGGTTATTTTATAACTGTTGCAAAGAACGGGTACCTGGATACAGATTACAGCTATGCCCCTGATAATTTGGAAAATGATGCATTTGTTCCAAATGAGGTTTTGTACTATCCAGAAACGAAAGGCCTGTCGATATCAGGTTATGTTGTCGGTGAACAGGACGGGCAGGCTGTAGCTTATTCAGACTTATACCTGACGCTGTTGGGGACCGATCCGGATTGTTTTGAATTTAAGACAGATGGGCGTGGGAAAATACTCTTTGCCATCCCTAATCATAGGGGCTCCAGGGATGTTCTGATTACCGTTAATTTAAAAGGAAATGAGGATATCCGGATAATCATGGATGATGAATTTTCACGGGAATTCTCAGAATTTCCCACATCAGACATTAACTTTTTCCTGAACCGGCCGGAGCTGGTAGAGGAGGTCATGGTGAACAGCCAGGTTAAAAAGTCGTTCATGTCTGCAACAAAGGATACATCAGGTTCTGGTGAAGCAAGACCCGAAAAGCCCTTTTACGGCAACCCCGATATCAGATACCGGACGGATGATTATGTCATGCTTCCCAACCTGGAGGAATTTTTCTACGAGCTTATACCCACTATCCTGCTGAAAAAGGATCAGGATAAAAGGTACTTTA
>CAZRHW010000113.1:0-6931 GCA_964599785.1 uncultured Bacteroides sp.
AACAGGGCTTTATGATGGGTTGGGTATTTATTTTCAATATCCTGTGCAGAAACAAATACAGGAGTGAAAATAAAAATAATGGCAAGAAATGAATGTAATATCTTCATTAGATCCTTCATAAGCCAAAATACAAAATTAATAACGATCTTTCTGGTAAATTGTTTTATATCACTCACCCGGTGACTCCACTGGGTGAGTGATAAATTAATACCCATCCACAACACATCGGAATCCCACCGTTGAGCATCTGTCATATCCCGGTGAGACCATCAGCAACATCTGGGTTCTGTCAAGAGGCTGAGGTCCACCTTTAACATACCATATACTTGAGGTTGGATTATAATACGAACCTCCCCGGATAATGACGAACTGATGGCTTCCGTTGCTGTAAAGGTCATTGGTCAGCTGCCAGACATTCCCGACGATATCACAAACTCCGAAAGGACTTCCCGCCTGTGGCCAGGTATCGACCGGCATAAGGCCCGAATCACCGGGATTACAGTAATCTTCTCTGAATTCATTTCCCCACGGCCATTTTCTTCCATCTGTTCCCTGGGCTGCAAACTGCCATTCTGCCTCAGAAGGAAGACGTTTACCGGCCCAGGCAGCGTATGCAAGAGCATCTTCATAACTGATATATACTACCGGTTGGTCTGCTGTCCCTGGCAGATATTTCCCTTTGTGCCAATGTTTGAGAAAATTAGCAGTATCTGCCGGTACATACCCTGTTTCCCCAATGAACTTAAAATACTGTTTATTTGTTACAGGATATTTATCTATGTAATACGACAGCAAATTTAATTCAGGATTATTCTCATAATCGGGATAAGGGATAAACTCATCAGGAGGAACAACAATAAATTTAAATGGGCCACCCGGTATCCTGATCATACCTTCGGGAATTTTACCCGGTTTCCTTGTTCGTGTATAATTACTTATCAGCCATGGCTTGCCCGGTGGCCACGTTAAAACACATTCGTCCACAAGTTCCTTTTCTTTGAAAAGCTGTACAATAATCTTATCCTCCCAATTCCCGAACATGTCACGGAAATTCAGGAAATGGTGTCCCGGTGGAAAATTATACGATGTATTCTGATATCCGGGATTACCTGCCCATACTTTGATCAGATCTCCATCCCTGGCATGAATAGTGATTGAATCACCTTTCCGGGACGATTCAATTAACCGGGGAAACAGCGCGATACATTCATTGGACCCTTCCCGTCGTGTACCCAGCCACGACCGGTTAAAAGCGTCCGCGTTAACCGGAAGATAAGGTCTGTGATCAACAAAGACCGGTTGAATTTCCTGATGATTCCATAGACTGACAAAGTGATAATCTTTTGCTGTTTCTGATGTATATTCCTTACCTGTAGTAAACTGACCTCTATCCGTGTCATAAACGGGCAGTTCAATCAGAGGACCCTGATAACCCTCCGGCACCAGGCTATAAATGGTAAATATCAACTTCCTTCCATCCTGCCATTGATTTACCCAGATGGAATCGTGCAGGGTTTCAACCATCGGGAGCCAGTCCGGATCAAGGAATGCTGTTTTATGCTCCCTGAGGATCATGGTAGTTTGGCCAAGGTAAATAAATTCTTCCTCCATCCAGGCCGGCCTGCCGGGGGCAAAGCTGATAATTTCGGTACCGATACCATTTAAAAAGGATATTGCTGCTTCCCTGTGCAACCGCCCGTCACGGATATGACATACTCGGAAGATTCCGAATTCAGGTTTAATGAGTTTGTTCAGATTCAATTCAGGTTGGAACTGAATCGCATCATGTACCCTGCCTGAAACGATGCCCGGCATATCTTCAGGCACTGCCATACCTTCACTATACATGATCACCCCCGGCCGTGCCCTGTCTGCCGCTTCCTGCAACGCAAAGCTTGATTTCCCCCTTGTATCCAGCACCACACCATCTGCTCCAATAGCACTGATAATATTCGTAAGTGCAATATATGGATCTTCATTGCGGGTACTCTCATCCCAGGGATTATAGGCAATAAAAAACCTGGTATTGTTCTCCCTGGCCTGAAGGGATAGTGATTTTAAAGCAGTTATACCACCCGGCATATCCCTGTAAAGGTCCCACTGGTTACGTTCATCCACCCCCAGCCTTGGCCAGGTAGGCCAAATGCCAATAACATCATAATGGCCAAAAAGTTCCGCACCCCGCTGCATTTGTTGTTTAAGCAGATATGATTTTTTTTCACGGGAATAGAACTCCTGGTCCCAGGCAAACTGAAGATAAATGATCTTCGCATCCCTGATCCATTGCAGATCATTTCTCTCATACATGGTATTATCAAAGGCTTCAAGATCATAAAGCCATCTGTCATGAAACATCAATCTCAACCCTTCCTGCCAGGGACCTTTGAAAATATCAAAATAGAAGGAATATTTAACTGTTCCTCCCGGTGGTATCAGTGTCTGGTACCTCCTTCTGACAGCTCCCTCCCACCCTGTTCTTCTTGCTATTGCACAGAGTGAAACTTTATTTACCATAAAAGATCCATAACCCATTTCCCATGCGTTATCGGGTAATATAACCCTTACCGGCCCATAGCCAGGTCTGAACAATTTGGCACGTGCAAGCTCCCATGGCCCTGTTGAGGTGATATAAACATGGTCTTCTTTCTGACCAAAAGGGACTATATTTTCAAGAATCAAAGTATCTGTACCTGTATTCTGCATGAAAAGGATATATGCCAGACCATCGCCTGAAGATATTACCTTTCTTAATTCCCCCTGTAACCCGCCATTTATCCTGAATGTCCAGTTTCCAGACTGAGTTTGTTTTAATGTTCCAGTTGACAATAAATATTTACCATCAAGCAGAAAGGAGAAAAAAGGTTCAGCATCCCTCAGCATATAAGTGTTACCATCATTTAGAACGATGGATGTAATGGCTGCACCACTGTCAAATTGTATATCTGCAAGATCCTGATTGTAAGCAATTAAAGCAAATGTTAACAATATGAATATTAAGCGTATCCTTAACATATGATATTCCTTGAAATACAAATATTTTTTAGTATGGATAATCCTGAATGGTATAAAAATTTCCCGCTGATTAATGCAACTATCCCCGCAAATTTTCGCTGATTTTTAATCCGTTTTATCCATTCGTCAACATACAGATCATCCAAAGTATCTCTCAGGATCTGCGTTAATCTGCGTCAGAATCTGCGCATAACTTGTCCGCCGTAGATGGATCTGCGAGAAATCTTAATATTATAGTTCCATAAAAAATGATCAAATCTATATTAAATTCCCGGCCTCGACAAGTTCATTCCTGTCATCCCGGCAAACGGCGAAGTTAAATCCTTTCTGTAATGAAAAGCCACCAATCTTTCCACTTTTGGACAGGGCAATAAAACCAACCTGTGCCGATGTCTCATACGGGAATTTTCTTTTTATGCGCAACACAGCTTCACGGCATGCATTATCGGGTAACCAGCCATTTCTCATCAGTTCCACAATCAGAAAAGATCCCACCACTTTCAGGACCAGCTCTCCCAAACCTGTTGCCGTGGCAGCTCCTGCTTCATTATCAACATACAATCCTGCGCCAATGATGGGTGAATCCCCAACCCTGCCCGGTAACTTAAATGCCAGTCCACTTGTGGTACATGCACCTGAAAGATTACCTGCTGCATCCATCGCAAGCATCCCGATTGTGTCGTGATTCAGTTGGGCTACAGGACCAATTCTACCTGCATTCTTCCATTCTTCCCATGCTCTTTTAGATTCCGGAGTCAGCAACTCCTGTTCATGAAATCCCTGGGCAAGGGCAAACTGCAATGCACCCTCGCCGGCAAGGATAACATGAGGTGTATTTTCCATGACTTTCCTGGCAACTGATACAGGATGCATGATATTCCGCAGGTAAACGACCGAACCGGCATTACCTTTTTCATCCATAATACAGGCATCAAGTGTTACCTGTCCACTGCTGTCAGGTAAACCTCCATACCCAACAGAATTGATCCCGGGATCTGCTTCTGAAATTCTTACACCCTGTTCGACTGCGTCAAGAGCATATCCCCCGGATCCAAGAATTTCCCAGGATGCCTCATTGGCTTTAAGCCCATGAGACCATGTTGATACTACAACAGGAAATTTTTCCTGTCGGAAAGATCCTGGCCTGATCAGTACCTTTTCAGAAACAGCAATGCCAAGAGATGCTGCAACAGATGTCTGGAGAAAAGTTCGTCTGGTGTACATCGTAAGTGTTTTTTACAGGGATTTAATATATCTTAAGAAGTCCGATTCTGCTGGATGTCGAAAAATGGATAAATATTTTAAATGCCTAAAATGCACTTAAATGCCTCAAAAATAATGTCATAAATGAGGCTAATATTATCGAAAACAATAAAAACAACAGAAACAATAGGAACAATAGAAACAAAGTATTTTATGTTTCAAATGCACTCAAATGCCTTAAATGCCCTAATTGCCGAAATGGTTACAATGGCCCGAATTGCCTCAATAACCTTATATGTCTTATTCTGTAATAAACTTATAAACGGTTGTTTGCTTATAAACTTCGCCGGGTTCTAACAACGTTGAAGGGAAATGAGGATGATTTGGAGAGTCGGGGTAATGCTGTGCTTCAAGACATAAAGCAAGATGTTTCCTGTATTTAAGATTACCCTTTCCATTTATTCCTTTCAGAAAATTTGAACTGTAGAATTGTATTGCCGGTTCGGTTGTATAAACTTCCATGATACGCCCGGATTTCGGATGGCTGACCCTGGCAGCAAGTTCCGGACCAGTATCTTTTTTGCTCAGAACATAACAATGATCATAACCATTCACCAGTTTGCTTATTTCGGGGCCAATAGGTTTAGCAGATCTGAAGTCCAAAGGGCCCCCTTTTAGTTTAATTATTTTTCCTGTAGGTATCAGTTGTGAATCAGTCTCAACATATTGAGATGCATTAATCATCATTACATGATCATATATCAGATCCTTTACACCATTCAGATTAAAATAGCCATGATGTGTAAGGTTAAGATGTGTTTTGGCATCACAGGAAGCAACATAGTCGATGGTGACTTCATTATTTTCGTTCAGAGAAATATGGACATCCATCTTCAGGTTCCCCGGATATCCTTCCTCCATATCGTAACTCACGTAATTCAACATGACTCCGGCTCTTGTACTGTCTGCATATTCATAAAAAGTCCACAGAACCTTATCATAACCTTTCAATCCCCCGTGAAGATGGTTCTGCCCATCATTCAGAAATAATCTGTATTCCTTTCCATCGAGCGTAAATTTTCCGCCGGAAATCCTGTTGGCATATCTCCCCACAAGGGTACCAATATAAGGATGCTGTCCCAGGTATCCATCCAGATTATCAAATCCAAGCACAATATCTTCAACTTTTCCATTTCTGTCCGGAACAAGAATTGAGGTGATGGTTCCTCCATAATTGGTAATTTTTGCAGTTATTCCATTGGAATTCTGCAGGGTAAATAAATGGGCTTGCTCCCTGTCCGAAAGCCGTCCAAAAACTTCAGTGTTGACTTTCATTTGAAAACATTTTTATTAAGGATTTTATGATATGATAGTTTTGTGCAATGCTGTAAAACAAAAGTAATAATTTGAAACTTGATTGAAGACTATTGAGGATAAAATATGTACATAACCTGATGTACAATTGATTCTGCTAAATAACTAAAATCTAGAATGTTTTTGTAGAACTGCGGCGTGGCACGACTCTACAAATTCCTAATTATCAATATCGTCGGCTTTATCTTATAACGCGATATATCCTAAATAAAATAATTTAGTAACAGGCAGATTTAAATGGATTTTTTTTATATTTTTGGGTGCAATATAAACCTAATATTTACACTAAAATCCGGCCGAATGAAAGCTGCAAACCTTAAATTTCAACTAGTTATCATCTCACTTATCCTGGTTTTAATCACTGGATTCACAGGATGTACAGGCAAAACACCAAAGGATGCTCAAACACAGGATGAAGGAATCACACTTGAGGAACCTGGAAACGAAAAGGATGAATTAGTCAGAGAAGTAATAGACTATCCATTACCAACATCTTTTGAAGTTACCAAATTATTAATTGATGCTGGTGCGGGATATATTCTGGATCTTTGTAACAGGACTGACAATGCCGGCAAATATATCAGCCTGAAAAGCAAAGCTTTAAATCTTGGCATATATGGTGCTGACCTCAGCTATGCCGCCACCTATAACCAGACCCAGGAAACCATGCAGTATCTTGAGGTTTCAGCCAAGCTGATTGATGAATTGCAGATCTCAACAGCTTTCAATCAAACACTTGTTGACAGAGTTGAAAGTAACCTCGATAATGTCGATTCATTGATTGTTATTATTTCCGACTCTTTTTATGAAACATATGAATATCTCCAGGCAAATGAACAGGATAATCTTTCCTTGCTGGTCATTGCAGGAAGCTGGATTGAAGCTCTTTATATCAGTACACAGATCAGCATAATAAGTACTGATAATAAACAGATCGTTGAGATTATTTCCGATCAGCGATCAAGTCTGACCGAACTTCTTAATATCCTGAAAGATGTTAAGGATGATCAGATGATCAGTGACATATATCTAGGGCTTTCGGATATTAAGGATTTGTATGATGCCTCCTCCACTCCTTTTAAACCTGATGAGCTGGAAAAGCTAATCCAGGCCACAGAATCTCTCAGAAAGAGTATCGTCTAACTGATTACTCATATCTATCAGATTCTTTATCAGGTAGAAATTTAGTTAAAGCTTAAAGTAAGTTATTTTTCCCCGGCTTGAGTGATACGAATGCATAGTTATTAATACTTTGCTTAGACAACCCCTTTCGGATTCTCTCAAATTCATTAATTTTACATTGAAATATCTTATTCTTCCATGAGTGAATCTATTCTCAATG
>CAZRHW010000114.1:0-6886 GCA_964599785.1 uncultured Bacteroides sp.
TACGCATCATTGAGGAATTTGAAGAGTTGGATGATGTACAGAATGTATATCACAATCTTGAAATTACGGATGAACTATTGATGGCCTTCGAGGAAGAATAGTTACTGGTTGCCGGTTGTCGGTTTCCGGTGGGTGAGAGTTAGAGGTGTGAACAACGGTTCCTGGCTTGCCACGTGAAATACGACAACGGAGCAAATTTCACGATCCCAGGTGAATGTGGGTTTGGGGGAATATTTTCTAGTTTTCGATTTTCTTTTTATCGATGGTACCTCTCAGAAGGAGGAAACTGCCGAAGATCATAAGGGAGAGGACGAAGAAGATCCTGCCGGCGGTAAAAATAAGACTATCCAGGTTAATCCAGCCATAAACAGCGTATATCAGGCCACCAATTATTGCCATCCAGCCAATAAACCTGGGGAGGTAACCTGTCCGGGCAATCAATTGTCCCAGTATTATCGAACTAACTCCAACCAGTGTATAGGAGATGAGCTGCAGATTGGTTTTAGTAATGAGGATATACAGGGCGACAGGGATCAATACCTGGGATTCATCTTCAGGGGTTACAAAGAGTTCACGGACAAGGTAGATGATACTAAATCCGGAACCGGCATATAGAAGGTAGGTGATACCGGTTGCAGAAATGAGAAAGGCAGCGATGTAGGAGGAGGATCTTCCATGAGGAAGGAAAGTAATCAAAACAAAAGGGCCAAAAATGATTATCAGTATAGCATTTATAAACCAGATAAAGGTATTTATATTCAGCTTCTGAATATTTTCCTGGAGGAATACCAGGTCTTCATGGATATTTGTGATATCGGGCTTAATATCCATTTGTGTAAATATGGCAGCAACAACGAAGAAGGAAATAAAAATGGCCAGTAATCCGGCGGATCTTTCAACCTTTCTGTTCGAATTTTTTGTTAAAGTTTTTTTCTCCGTCATATCAGATTGATGGGGATTTATAATTAATAATTAGTATGACAGATTATTTCCGTTCTTCACGTACGAAGACCCTTGTATTGGAACTAAATTTATAATCTGAAGATTCAAGGATTGCAGGAGCGGTGATTGTTTTTTCTTTATCGAAGGTTGTTGCTTTACCGGTGACCAGGATTCCTACTTTTCCTTTCATGTCGATTTTCCCGGCGTCATCCGGATACATAATTTCACCGGCTTGCAGCCACAGCCGGAATTCTTTTTGTTGCCAGTCATTATATGGTTTCTTACTACTCAGAAGGTTCATAGCAAACCTTGTACAGGCAAATTTCCAGAGACGTTCTTCCAGGTCTTTAGAATCTTTCATGATTGCTTTCATTTTGGAGGTCGTCATCCAGAGGACTGTTACCGGCGACTCAGCTGAAACGGTAGCTGTTCTGGGCAGACCTGTAAGCACGGCCATTTCCCCGATCACTGTTCCAGGTCCGAGGATATCCACCACGGTATTTTTAACGGAGATTTTAACCTGACCTCTGACAATCACAAAAAGTCCATTACCAGGACCATTTTCTTTAACCAGTGTGGCATCGACAGCATAGATTCTGTTTTGAAACTCATTCACAATCCTGTTGAAAATTTTTTCATCAAGACCATTAAGCCAGGATATTTCATGGAGCAGTTCAACTGGTTTTGGCAATTCAAGGGATGGAGGCGAATCCATCAACACTTTCATACGTTCCTCGATACCAGACACGATCTTATGTGCCTCGTCGGAATCGATCCTTCCTTTATTCAGCAGTTTCTCAACCATTCTCTGTTCGTAATTCAGTACCGACCGGATAGCCTGACGGGTAGCGATAGCATTATAGATTTCGGGGTAAGAATTTCTGAGGTTTCTAAGGAAAGTAAGGCCGTGAATTTTATTTTCATTGATTTCTGCTTCGATAACAGAAAGGGTTTCCGGATCCACTGATCCACTTTCTTCATCCTGGGCAATGGTCATGTTTTCAACTAGTCTGAGGCTTTCTTCCTGGGCAAATACAAATCCTCGTGCCGAGTCATAGCTGACAGCCAGGCGATCAAAGAACAGGCGTTGGGAAAATCGGCCGATAACAGGTATTGTCTGGAGTTTACTAAGTATTTTGGGAGTTTTCCATTCCTGTTCCAGATCTTTTCTTTTTGCCAGGGAGACCAGTCCACCCTCATCCATGATTTCATTAATGGCATCAGATAATCTTCTCACGGCGGTAGGTCCCAGCATTCCTTCACTGAACTGGTTCCAGTATGAACTTTTTTCCCTTTCAAGTATTCTCCGCCTGGTTTCTGCGATGGTAGAATCGAGCTTCATTTCTTCTTCCCTGCCGACCTCAACTTTTTCAGGCAGATATTCCTGGACGACATCCCAGTGTGCCCTGTTGAGGAACCGGTCTGTTTTAAATTTATCAATAGAATTTTCGGTACTTGTACGGAGATAGCTTTTTGCCATCAGCATCATCAGTGCTTTGGCCGGGGCTACCCTTGTTAATCCCAGTCTCTCAACGAGGAATTTTATAGTAGTTGCATTGATGAGCAGCGTAAGGGTAACCAGTCCGGCTGTATAAAAAAGGAAATCATCCCTGACAGATACAGGGATCGTACTTTCTCCTGCGACGATAAGTGCCAGTGCCAGTCCTACGGCACCGCGCAGTGCTCCATACCATAACACATATGCATTCCTGACTGACAGTCCATACCCTGCTTTTCTCATGAATGGATAGAGGAGAGCGATGACGATTGCTCTGACAATATGGATGCCGATGTATATGATGAAAAGGATCAGGATGTCCTGGCCGGTAAATTGAGTTTTGTTTGCAATAACAACACCAACGATCAGAAAAATTAATGTATTGGCAATGAATGCAGCAAGTTCCCAAAATTCATGGAGGAAGTGTTCCACTTCAGGGCTAATACGGGTTCGTCCTACTCCACCTATAACCAGGCCCAGGGCAACCAGACCGAGAACACCTGATACATGAAGGAAGTGTTCTGCAACGAAGAAAGTCAGATATGCTGCTGCAATGATAACAGTAATTTCAATAAGGGCATCATTGAATACCTTCCGGACCCATGATATGGTGATCCATCCAAAGATCAGTCCAACCAGTGTGCCACCGGCAGCTACCTTGATAAATTCGATGATCGGTGAGGATTCACTTCCGGAACCGGTAACGGCAACGAGGAATACCATAAAGATCACAATAGCTGTTCCATCATTCAGCAGGGATTCCCCTTCAATGAGGGTACCCAGCTTCTTGCTTGCTCCAAGTTCTTTTAAGAGGGCGACAACTGCCACCGGATCTGTGGCACTAACGACTGTTCCGAAAAGAAGAGCGAGCAGCCATCCCCATTCCTGAAAACCATAACCAAGTACTTTAAGCCCCATGATGATCGCAGCGGTAAGCAAAAGAGCTATAATGATACCGGGAGCAGCCAATAATGTCGCATTGGTGAAAATTTTCCTGAATGTATGAACATCCATTGCAAAAGCAGCTTCAAATATCAGGGTAGGCAGGAAAATAAATAATATCAGATGCGGATTGATATTACCCGCCCAGGCTATCGATTGATTTAAAAAACCAACATTCAGGGTCACAAAACCAAGATCCCATAGTTCGAACCAGCCGAGTCTGTTGGCAGCGCCGAGACCCAGCCCGATAAGGAGCAGGGAAACTGTAAAGGGGACGGGTACTTTTCTTAACCAGTGCCGTGTGGCAGCACCGATAATCAGAGCGATGATCACAAATAATAAGGGATACATATTGCCCCCTTCATGTTCTTCAGCTTCATGCTCTTCAGCTTCCTGATTTTGTTCAGACCGGATCTCATCAGGATGAATGCCCTGAGGATGTTCTTCCATATCCGGAGCCTGAGGTTGTCCGTATGCATCTTCAGCAATTATTTCTGTTTGCGGATGATGGGTTGTATCGTCTGTCTGTAAAACCGGCAGGTCTTTATTGCCGGTATTTAAGGGGAAAGAATATGAAAAAGTCGAAGATGCAACCAGGCATATTGAAAAGCTGATAAAGGCAATGATCCTGTTCATTCTAATAAAGTTTGAATTCGGAGATCAGATATAAAAGTATTTACAATTTTACAAAATAAAGGATTTTTTAGATAAAGTAGCTAAACTGTTGTATGATAGTACAACCTTTTAATTAATTTAGCGGCTGAAATTGAGAGGTGTATAAATGAAATTATTTATTCTGACATTTTTGTTCGCACTAATTGGTTTTACATGCTATACTCAACAGGCAGAGAGGTCAGGAAGGCAGCCGGATATTTATGAAAGAATCTTTGCAAACCGGACAGGGACGGGAGAGATTGAAGTTATTCAGGATGAGAAGCTTGACGAGATTCTCATGGATTATTTAGAAATTAACCGGCATCGCAACGGTATACCATGCTATTGGATCAGGATCTATTCCGGGTCGGGTCATGATGCACGCGAAAAAGCACGCCAGGCGAAAGGAAAATTTCTCAAGACATATGAAGGAATACAGGATAAGCTAATTTATGATGATCCCAATTTCAAAGTATATATCGGGGGATACAGGATAAAAAGTGATGCACTCAAATTATTAAAACTTATCCAGAAGGACTTCCCGACATCATTCATTGTATATGATATTATAGACTTTCCAGATTATTAAACAGAAAATAAGCGACGCGTTGTGCGATAAACAGAAGGCCTTGATAATTAAATATTTATAGAGCCCTGGTGCGGTTTATTAAATATGATCTATCATTCGATTGGTTTATTGTTTCAATCGCAGAACAGGTTAAATAAGTTATAAATGAATGAGTGACCGGATAAATCATGAGTGTGGGATTGCCCTGATAAGATTGTTACACCCCCTGGAGTATTATCAGTTTAAGTACGGTACCTGGCGATACGGCCTGAACAAGCTGTACCTGTTAATGGAAAAGCAGCACAACCGTGGTCAGGATGGGGCCGGTGTTGCCTGTATCAGTTTTGACATTCCTCTCGGGAAGAAATATCTTCACAGATACAGATCAGCTTCCGTATCAGCTTTGAATGATGTCTTTGGAAAAATTTCCAGTGAATTCAGAAAAGTGGAGAGAAAATCACCCGAATTATTAAGAGATCCAGTATGGTCGAAGGAAAACCTTTCATTTGCAGGGGAGGTATATTTAGGGCATTTACGGTACGGCACTTTTGGGAAAAATAAGATTGACAATGTTCATCCGGTATGGCGGCAAAATAACTGGCAGACGAGGAACCTTGTGATTGCAGGGAATTTTAACCTGACCAATGTAGATGAACTGTTTCAGATTCTTATTGAGTTAGGACAGCACCCGAAAGATTTTTCTGATACGGTTACCATCCTTGAAAAGATCGGACATTTCCTGGATCAGGAAAACCAGCGGCTCTTCCAGGAATTCAAGGAGAAGGGTTACAATAATCAGGAGATCTCCGAACTTATCGGAAGGGATCTGGATGTGGCAGGTATTCTCAGGGAATCCAGCAAAAGATGGGATGGAGGCTTTGTCATTGCAGGACTGATCGGTCACGGTGATGCTTTTGTCTACCGTGATCCCTGCGGTATCCGGCCAGCCTTTTATTACCAGGACGAGGAAGTTGTGGTTGTGACTTCAGAGCGACCTGTCATACAGACGGTTATGGATATAGATCACACAAAGATCAAAGAAGTGGAACCGGGGCATGCACTTGTCATTAAAAAAGACGGGAGGGTTTCGATGGATCCGGTGCTCGGGCCTTATGAGAAAAAAGCCTGTTCTTTTGAAAGGATTTATTTTTCAAGAGGGACCGACAGGGACATTTACCAGGAGAGGAAGAAGCTTGGTGAATTGCTGACTGATGATATCCTGAGGGCTATTGATTATGACCTGGACCATACTGTTTTTTCATATATTCCAAATACTGCAGAATCAGCTTTTTATGGGATGCTTGGGGGGATCGAAAGTTATATGAACAAGCAGAAAGAAAAAATCATACAGGAAAGGAAAAATGATCTTACTGACAAGGAGCTCAGGGAGGTCATCAATAAAAGGCCGAGAGTTGAAAAGATTGCTGTGAAAGATATCAAGCTCAGAACATTCATTTCGAAGGATGAAGGGAGGGATGATCTTGTCGGGCATGTTTATGATATTACTTACGGTACAATAAGGAAAAAAGAAGATAATCTTGTCATTATTGATGATTCGATTGTAAGGGGAACGACGCTTAAACAGAGTATTCTCAGGATAATCGACAGGCTTGAACCAAAAAAGATTGTAGTTGTCTCATCATCTCCCCAGATCAGGTACCCCGACTGTTACGGTATAGACATGGCAAAATTATCGGATTTTATTGCTTTTCAGGCTGCCATCAAACTGCTAAAGGAAACCGGGCAGGAGCAGGTTATTAACAAAGTATATAAAAAGGCGAAAGAACAACTTTCTTTACCAAAGGAACAGATCATTAATTATATCAAGCTCATTTATGAACCTTTCACATACGGACAGATTTCAGATAAAATTGGTGAGCTGTTAAAATCGAAAAATATCCAGGCAGATGTCATGATTGTTTACCAGACGGTTGAAAATCTCCACAAGGCCTGTCCGAACCACATGGGTGACTGGTATTTCACGGGTGATTATCCGACACCGGGCGGCAACAGGGTCGTTAACAGATCTTTCGTTAATTATATTGAAGGAAGGAATGAGAGGGCGTATTAACTTAGGTTCATAAATGTGATGCGATGTCATTCAATTTTGTCGGGATCATAGCCTTCTATATGACGTTCCACCTTTTGAGCGTAAAGATCATTGATGGTGATCATGATGGCTGTTTCCTCAACATTTCCGAAGTAAGGATTATTAACTGTTCCGAAAGTTTTCAGTGAGGGTGACAGGTTCATATAGGCATTGATCAGGGGCGGGATGTTTT
>CAZRHW010000115.1:0-6881 GCA_964599785.1 uncultured Bacteroides sp.
TGCAGGACTGGGATGGCGGACAACAGAAGCATGGAACAAGGATAACAGTGAAGTCATTACTTCAGAAGGTAAAACACGAAAGGATGCGGACGGCTCAAAAGCGCGTTGGTGCATCGTTCAGGGTGACATCAATAATGATTATGCGGGCGTTTTAATGATGTCATATCCAACTAATTATAATTTTCCGGAGCCATTGCGTATCTGGCCTGAAAATCAAAACGGACGAGGTGACATGTTCGCAAATTTTTGCCCGACCAAGGACAGGGACTGGTTATTAGAGCCGGGTCAAAACTATGTGCTTAAATACAGGTTATTGGTTTTTAATGGTCATCTTACCGCGGAAAAAGCAGAGGGCGCATGGCAGTATTTTGCCAATCCTCCAAAGATATCCGTAACTATAAATAATTAAGATCCCGGTAATTGCAGCGTCGGGTTTTCGGGTAAATAAACTTCGGCAAATACCGATACCTTGTGAAAGGTATTTCGTAATTTCACCCCATCCCCTGCGAATCAATCAGTGCATAACTGTCCTGTGAAATATCCTTTCAGTGTTTTTGCTTCGTAAAATTTCACGGGACTTGCCTGTTCACCCTGTGAAATAATTTTGCTTGCCTTGTGAAATATTTTCATTCCTTAAATTTCACTGGGCTTGCAAAATTACTTCGCATTTCACAGGGTTAAATTTGAGGCACGAAAATATTTCACAGGGTCTGTTGGAAGCCTTTATGGAGAAGTCAGTTAATTTTATCTTAATATTATACTTGTTTTAAGTCTGATATCAGCCGAAGATGCACCAACCTGGATTTCAAATTCACCGGGTTCTGTTACAAAACCCCCTTTGTTCTTATCATAATAGCCCAGGTCCCGGATTGCCAGGGGGATCTCAATTGTTTGTCTTTCGCCTGCCCTGATAAATGTCCGTTTAAATCCTTTTAAAGATTTTACCGGTTGTATGACAGAAGATTCCACATCACGAACATAAAGCTGGATTACCTCATCACCGTCATATTTCCCTGTATTGGTTAAAGTCACAATTACAGTAATACGATCGTTTTCAGAAACCTCTTTGCTGCTGACCTCCAGTTTTTCATATTGAAACTCCGAATAGCTCAGTCCATATCCAAAAGGATACAATGGTTCACCGTGAAAATACCTGTATGTTCGTCCTTCCATATTGTAATCTTCAAAGGGAGGCAGGTCCTCCACCGATTTGTAAAATGTTACCGGAAGCCTTCCTGCAGGATTATAATTGCCAAACAACACATCCGCTGCAGCATAGCCACCCTGCTGACCCGGATACCATGCTTGTAATATAGCCGGAATATAATCATTTTCCCAATTAACTGCCAGTGCACTCCCGCTTGTCAGTACAAGAATTACCGGCTTCCCTGTTGCATGCAGACGTTTGATCATTTCCTCCATGGATTTGGGTAGTTGCAGGCTGGTCCGGTCTCCACCCTCAAAACCTTCCATTCTGATCCGCATCTCTTCACCCTCCAGCCTGGGTGATATCCCGGCAACCACAATGGTTACATCAGCCCGGTTCGTCATTTCAACAGCTTCATCAATCATAGCAGTATTTTCATCGGCTTCTTCAATTTTCCTCCACATTAATCTGACTCCCGCAAATTCAGAGATGTCAGCATATTCTATGATCACCCGGTATTGCTTGTCCTTCTGAAACTTAATTGTTTCTGTACCGGTATAATTCTTTTCATATGGATCCCAATTATCGATTACCAGTTTATCATTAACATAGAGTCTCCCCTTCTCATCAGTAAATAATCCAATTTCATAGCTTCCGCTGACTTTAGGTATAATTTCCCCGGTCCAGCGTACCGAAAAATTGTCATTTGGTATTCCTTCGCCCGGACTTTCAAGCCTCCAGAACATTTGAATCGCAGGGTCCACTTTTGTAACGACAGGAGATCCTTTGAGGTCCGGATTATCAAAATATTCACCTGTCAGACCCTTTCCCGGTTGATTACCTGCCGGTCTGAGATACTCCATATCGATAGGAGTTGATATCAGGTAAGCTTCCGGAGAGAGCACCCCCGGTGAAAAAAGAACCTCCCTGTTTTCTCCGGCCCTGTTCATGATACCCTTGAGAATGGTAACAGGATTTGAAGGTACTCCATTGTAATTTCCAAGCAATACATCAATATTATCAGCATAAGGACCGATGACAGCTATTGTCTTTACATCCTTACGGATGGGAAGGGTATTTTTTTCGTTTTTAAGAAGAACCATACATTCCCTGGCCACCCTCAGTGCAAATTGATTATGTTCTTCTGAATCGTTTTCACTAAAAGGAATTTGTGAGTAGGGAACATTTTCTTCGGGATCAAACATGCCCAGTTTAAAACGGGCAGTCATCAAACGTTTAACCGAGATATCAATTTCCTCTTCAGTAATCAGATTATTTTTTACAGCTTCACTCAATGCCTGATATTCTCTTCCGCATGTCAGGTCACATCCTGTTTTAACTGCCAGGGCAGAAGCTTCAGCAGCCGTTTCAACAATATGATGTCCGCTGTAAATATCCCTGATCGCACCACAATCCGATACTACATAACCTTTAAATCCCCAGTCCTTTCTAAGTATTTGGTCAAGAAGGAGGTCACTAGCACTACAGGATTCTCCGCGAAACCTGTTGTAGGCTCCCATTATTGAGTAAGCCCCGCCTTCCATGATACATGCTTTAAATGCCGGCAGGTAGGTCTCATACAGATCCCTGTCACTTACATCAGCATCAAAACTGTGCCGGAGAGGTTCAGGACCACTATGCACAGCAAAATGTTTTGGTGTTGAAATAACTTTGAAGTAATCCGGATCATCACCCTGTAATCCTTTTACAAAAGCCACCCCTATGCGGGATGTAAGAAAAGGATCCTCTCCATATGTCTCCTGTCCGCGTCCCCACCTTGGATCCCTGAAGATATTTATATTCGGCGACCACATGGTCAATCCCTGATACCTTCTTCTTTCATTATTTCGGATGGCTTCATAGTATTTGGCCCTTGCTTCAGTGGAGATAATATCAGCTTCTTCTCCGACAAGTTCCGGATTCCATGTGGCAGCCATTCCAATTGCCTGCGGGAAAACCGTGGCTGCCCCATTACGGGCCACACCATGTAAACATTCATTCCACCAGTCGTATTCCGGTATACCAAGTCTCGAAATAGCAGCAGAACCATTCTGCATCTGCGAAATTTTCTCTTCCAGGGTCATTCTTGAAACAAGATCATTAACCCTGTCATTTACAGACAGGTCAGGGTCCTGAAATGGGTACTCCTGACCCTTAGCAGAACCCACACATAATGATAATGCAATAATGATTATCAGATAAGGAACTTTCACCTTTTTCATAACTGTTTAATTTAATTTATTATTTCTTCCTCTCACCGTTAACCAATCTCCATATGTTCAGGGGATTATCGTTTCTTAGTTCATCGGGTAACCTGTCGTCCGGAAAATTCTGATAGCAGATCGGCCGCGTAAACCGGGTGATTGCTGCAGTGCCAACGGATGTTGAGCGGCTGTCGGTGGTTGCCGGAAATGGCCCTCCATGAATCATTGAGTGACAGACTTCAACACCTGTCGGAAAACCATTGATAATTAATCTTCCTGCTTTCCTTTCGAGATTGGCGATAAGTTCAGAATAGTGCTCAAGATCTGCTTCACTGGCATGAATTGTAACAGTCAGATGACCCTTCAGATTTTGGGTAATATGAAGAAGTTCATCTTTATTATCTGCTATTACGGCAAGAGTTGAAGGCCCGAAAACTTCCTTTTCAAGCGTTTCATCAGATAAAAAATGCTGAGCGGATGTTGCAAGCAGACAGGGTATGCCCTGATTAAATAAATCTTCTGCCTGCCCCCGTGATAAAAGCCTGACACCTTTCTTTTTGCTCATCTCTTTGATACCATTCTCATAAGCCTGGTGAATCGCTGATGTAAGCATGGTTGCTGCAGGGACTTCCAGGAAATTTTTAATAACCATATCACGAAATTCCCTGGCATCTTCTGATTCTTCCATAAATACCAAACCCGGATTTGTACAAAATTGCCCTGCCCCCAGGGTAACGGATGCAGTCAATCCTTTTGCGATATCAGCTTTTCTTTCACCCATGGCACCCGGCAGGATAAAGACAGGGTTGGTACTGCTCATCTCAGCATACACAGGTATTGGCTCTGGTCTTTGAGCGGCAGCATCAAAAATTGCCTTTCCTGCCCTGAAAGAGCCGGTGAATCCGACTGCTTTGATCAGGGGATGGTTTACCAGAGCCAACCCAACTTCATTCGATATGCCCTGGATCATGGAAAATGTTCCGGCTGGCATACCGGTTTTTATAACAGCATTGTTCAGAGCACCCGCGATCATCTCGCTGGTGCCCGGATGAGCCGGATGAGCTTTTACAATTACTGTACAACCTGCCGCCAGGGCCGATGTTGTATCTCCTCCGGCTACTGAAAAAGCCAGTGGGAAATTACTTGCTCCAAAAATTCCTGCCGGACCGATTGCTCTATGCATACTCCTTATATCAGGCTTTGGAACAGGTTTTCTTCCGGGATCACCTGTATCAATCCGTGCATCTACCCACGAACCTTCCTTTAAAAGATCAGCAAATAACTTTAGTTGATTTGTTGTCCTGTTTCTTTCCCCGGTCAGCCGCTCCTTTGTCAAACCGGTCTCCTCAAAGCATTTTTGTATCAGCATGTCACCAAGACCGAGGATCTCATCAGCTATTGTCTCAAGAAATAAAGCTTTTCCCTGTCTGTCCTTTTTACAATATTCCCGAAAAGCAGTTTCGGCTTTGACGATAGCCATATCTATTTCCCGGGCAGTGGCCTCATAAAACGCAGGTAAAATTTTTTCTTTTGTTTCATGATTTACAGCCTGAAAAGTGATTTTTCCTTTTCCTGAGCGTTCACCGCCTATAAAATTAAGACCTGTAAGTTCCATATATTAATTTACTGAATTAACAAGTGTGCCTATCGGATGAATTGTAATAAGAATCTTATCACCACTTTGTAAACTGAAATCATTCGGGGGTATGATGCCTGTTCCTGTCATCAGCAGGCTTCCGTGAGGAAATGAACATTCACGGTATAAATATGATACCAAATCTTCCTGTTTCCTCTTCATCTGGCCCACTTCCACACTTCCTTCAAAAATCCTCACGTTCTTTCTGATTATTTCCATCCACACAACTGTATCTGCTGGCAATGGTTCTTCTGTTACATAGATACACGGGCCAATGGAGGCACAACCGTCAAATATTTTTGCCTGTGGCAGATAAAGCGGATTCTCCCTCTCTATACTTCTTGAAGTTATGTCATTGCCAATGGTATAACCTGCAATTTTACCGCCTGAGGTAATCATCAGGGTCAGTTCCGGCTCCGGAACATTCCATACAGAGTCTTTACGAATTTTTACCTGCTGATCAGGACCTGCAATACGGTATGATGTTGCTTTAAAAAATAATTCCGGTCGTTCTGCCTGATAAACACGGTTGTAGAATTCCCCGCCCGATGTATCTCTCGATTCCTCCAGCCGGCCCATTTTGCTGTTGTAATACGTTACACCGCTGGCCCATAATTCCTGATTCTGAATCGGCGCTTCCAGGTTGTTTTTAATAATATCCGGAGTAACTTTAATCCGTTTTTCTGATAGAACAATTTTCATTGTCTTACTGAACAGGTTGTCATCGTTTATAAAAAGATCCCAGCTTTCATTTTCCAGTAAATAAAAATCTTTAGCCTGCTCAACAATGATACCTTTTTTTATTTTATATAATTTCATTAAATCCAAAAATATTTAATGATTGAATAAAAGACAAATAAGAATATGGCACCGCAGGTGCCCATTATAAATGTGCCCAGGCTGTAAAGCCTGTAACCGGTTTTAACATCCATGCCTGATAACTGGGTAACAACCCAAAAAAAGCTGTCATTAGCATGTGAAAATACCATTGACCCGGTTCCAATCGCAACAACTACAAGGCTTTTCTCAATTTCGGATACAAACCCCATGGTGTTCATCATCGGCATCATGATGGAGGCTGCTGTGATCAGGGCAACTGTCGATGATCCCTGTGCTGTTTTAATCGTTGCAGCCAATAGGAAAGGCAGCCATATACTCAGGTTAGTCCCCGATAATTTTTCACCCAGTTGTTCAGCAATTCCTGAATTTTGCAGAACCTTCCCGAAAATGCCACCAGCCCCGGTAATTAATATGATGGATGAGGCGCTGATCATGGCTTTCCCGACCCAGCCAGAAACTGAAAGCATTTTAAGGTCCAGTTTTGGGGGTAACAGAAGAACCAGGAAAACACCAATGAGTAAGGCTATAACCGGTTCCCCGACAAATGATATGATTTTAACCACATTGACAGGGATCCCGTTTTCCGATGAACCGAAAACAGACTTTAACAGGATTAGCAGAATAGGTACAACAACAGGCAAGGAAGATTTAACCGCACCTGGTGCATCTTTTACGCGTACATTTATTTCAGTATCGTTTATTCCCGGGTTGGGATCAATATACGTTTTCGATGCATATCGTGATGCAAAGAATAAACCCGGGATTAATGATAATGTGCTGATAATCAGTCCGAAAATGATCACCAATCCCAGATCTGCATCCAATATACCTGCTGCTGCAACAGGACCGGGGGTGGGGGGTACCAGTGTGTGGGTAGCAGTCAGTCCCAGACCCAGAGCTACGGCACATCCTGCAAGTGATATACCTGCTTTTTTGGCTAAACTTTTATTAATGGGAGAAAGGAGTAAAAATCCACTATCAGCAAAAACCGTTATGGAGACGATATAACCAATGATGCCCATAGCCATTGGTACCCGTTTTTTACCCAATATCC
>CAZRHW010000116.1:0-1231 GCA_964599785.1 uncultured Bacteroides sp.
GGCCACTGGTATGCAAGAGCCATGTCGAGCTTCGGTTTACTCCAGGGCCTGACAGGAATTCGTTATGACGCTGTCGATGATATACTTTACATAGACTCGAAAATAGGGGATACCTTCACATCATTCCTGTCAACAGAAACAGGTTTTGGGAACGTTGGACTGAAGAAAGGGGAACCGTTTTTGGAAGTAAAATATGGTGATATTAAAATAGATAAGATTGTAGTGAAAAATAAAAATGAATAATAAACTCAGGCAAATTTCATAACACCACTTCTTCCCATTCCTCGTTTAGCGCTGATTTTTCCAGCGCTTCCAGGACTGCAACACAGTTCAATATACTCTGATGGCTGCGGGGCTCTTTTCCTGTCCTGAACATTTCAACCATGTCTGCATAATTTCTTGGAGGATCTGTTTCCTCAACCCTGGATTTCAATTCTATAACTCCCTCTTTAGTTTCCACATATGTTTCCCATCCATAATGAAGCTTTTTAAAGATCAGTGTGGCCAGCAGACCATTCTCATAAGCCAGGCTTGCCCCGGCATTTTCCCCGTTTTTTGTGATCCTTACTTTCTTAATATCTTCTCCGAATATATACATCAGGGGTTGAACAATGTGCACACCATAAAAAAATACTCCTCCGTATTCCGAATTCAGATCCACTGGCCCAAACCTGACTACATGGTTTATTTCTCCCAGAGATTCAACCTGTTTCCTGATATCAAATGTTGCATCACTCTGTGCAATTGAACTGTAAGAAGTAACCGGCGTACCCGCTTCACGTGCCATAGACAGAAATTCCTTTCCCTCCGATACACGGTAACAGAACGGTTTATCGATAAATGTCGGTATCCCGGCTTTAACAAAAGGAGTTGCTGCCTCAAGGTGATATTTCGGATGCCTGTGATCGACAATGAGTGCATCTATTTTCCCCATCATTTCCATGGGATCTTTCACCATATTTGGAATTCCCCCGTTTTGCACGGCATTCCCGGCAAATTCTTCCGTTTCTCCCCAGACATAAAGAACTTCCACCCCGGGGAATTTTTTATCGATGTTGAACAATTTGCCGAAACCTATCGTGTGTGAATTTTCAGCTCCAATGATCCCGATTCGTATCGGTTTATCCTGTTTTCGCCCGGCAGAATGCAATCCCGATACCCATTCGGAAGCAAATACAGGTATAGAAGCAAATGCAGATAAAACAGCACCTGCACCTATTTTATTGATAAA
>CAZRHW010000116.1:1331-2689 GCA_964599785.1 uncultured Bacteroides sp.
TCCCATCCTTTTTCATATGTTCTTGCCCAGTATTTTTTTGCATCTTCATCACCAATAATATGCCCGGTTTCATGATCAATATTAATTGACCTTCCCACCCGTTGAGCGATATTTCCCAACTGGACCAGCAGTGTACTTTTATGCCCGGATTCTATTTCTGCATTTAGCCGGTTGCCATTCATTATAGCCCCAAGGAAATTCTTTATATGCAGACTGTCCAGGTCTGCACCGGGATCAGCAACGTTAAGCGGATCTACTTTGATTTCATTTTTCACATCTTTCACAATATTATTATTAAGATCAAAGATGGTATAGCTATTCCCATCTGCCAGCATACTTCCTTCTTCACCATAAAACATTGCCCCGGCTGAGGAACCTTCTATCCGTTTCCCGTTACAGCTCCTTCCCTCCCACGACATCGTAACACCTTCCTTAAAATCGATACTGATAACCTGTGTGTCGGGTGTTTCCCAATCATCTTCATACCGGTATCTTCCGCCATTTGAGCTGACCTTAACAGGATAGTTCACGTCAAGCCCCCATCGTAACATATCGATCATATGTGTTCCGTTATTCAGGGCTTCACCTGTCCCCCAATGCCAGAACCAGTGCCAGTTATAGTGTACAATATTATCTTTATAATCTTTCCTGGGTGCCGGCCCCTGCCACAGATCCCAGTCGAGCCATTCCGGCACCTCTGCATCTTTTCCCACACCGATAGGACCACGATTATTGCAATACCAACCCTTACCGAAATAAGCACGGCCTATGATACCATCTTTCAACTCCTGCATGGCTGTTATCATATTGGGATATGACCGCCGCTGGCTCCCCATCTGAATGTACCTGCCGTATTTTTTTGCAGCGTTTACAAGTATCTCTCCTTCAGCCGGATTATGACTGCAGGGCTTTTCCACATATACATGTTTCCCTGCCTTTACAGCTAAAAGTGCTGCAGGTGCATGCCAGTGGTCAGGTGCTGCGATGACCAGTGCATCAATGTCCTTTGATTCCAGCGATTTTCGAAAATCCCTGTAACCTTCAGCTTTGAATTCCTGATATTCAACAAGTCCTTCAATGCATTTCTGAATGGCCCGGCTATCCACGTCACAAATATGGATTACATCACAATTATCCTGACGCGCAAAATTCCGGGCCAATGCATATCCTCTTGAATTAACCCCCATCACCGATACCTTTATCCTGTCATTCGAACCTATAATACGGCTATAACCAAGAGCAGTATATCCTGGTAATATACCTCCGGCTGCAACAGCAACGGATGCTCCAACCGATTTTTTAATAAAATCCCTTCGGGAATTTGATTTGTTTTTAATTCTCATTTTCTTTTTGGTTTA
>CAZRHW010000116.1:2789-6846 GCA_964599785.1 uncultured Bacteroides sp.
AAGACTCATCAGGCTGTTCCTAATTAAAAATACAGGATGGTTATTTGATATTCATCCTGCCTATCCAATCATGTATCATTTGATGAAACAGTTCTTCAACCTGGATCATCCACGACAGGTCTTCCCGTTGGCTTGCAAAATGAAAGTAACGATCTGGCACATAATTTTCCGGATAAGAAATAAACCGGGTTTCAACGTAAACGGTTTGTAAATTCCCCCACGCTTTGTTGAAATCATCCATTGCATTATTAACTTCTTTTATACCTTTTTCTAACTGGACCTTATCATCTGTATCACACTTTTTCAGGGCAAGCAACAGGTTAGGGGCAGTAATCTGAAAATCATTGATGGCTGAAATTATTTCCCAATGGTACCTGTTCCTTTTAGAATTATTATACAATGATTTAATTGTCTCTGAAGTATATTTATATTGTTCGATTAATACTGTAGCTTGTGTTAAACGTTCTTCATATTTTTTACTCCAGCTGCCCGGCAATGTCAAATCCGGCAATTCAATCAGAAGGTCAGTAAAATCAACTTTTAACGGTTCTTTTTCATCCTTTGGAGGCAGCCAATGGGCCAGTCCAGGTAAATTAAATAATGCATTATTCATTTCTGCCCGGCTGCCTTTCCTATTAAGCGCTTTTTCCCAGAAAAGTGCACCTTCACGTAACCTGGCATAAAAGCCTGCATAATCGGTCATTGATGTTCCGTATTCCCTCTGCAGATATGCTATGTCATACTCTTCGAGGGTGCGGCTGGTGGTAGCCCAGCTGTACTCAGCCGAAGCAATAAGTCCACGCCAGTACGTCTCCATATGAGGTGACTTGTCATCCCATGCAGTGCAGAGCATCCCGCTAATTTCTTTTTCAGCTGCCAGTTGAACAAAACTCCGGATAGCAGCTATACCATTCGCCTCCATATCCCCCCTTTCATCATATGGGAGCAGGGTTGCACCTGTCTGGGCTGCCGTGGCAACCATTACTTTTAATCCATGATCCCGGTACCAGTCAAGGGCCATAATATTCCCCGGTTGCCGGGCTATTGAATAATTCCAGCGCATGTAAACGCAATTCTTTGGAAATTCCGAAATCACCTGTTCCAGCACTGGCCCTCCTTTTTCCCAATCCACGGAAGCTTGTTCGAAAGAAATATCAGTTCTGTACGTACTCGGATAAACACCTGCTTCTTTCAGTGGCATATCATCCCAGAATATTGGAATGCGACCATTTTCATCTGCAAACTCACATACTCTTTTGAGCCAGTAAAGATTCAGGCTTAATAAACCTTCCTTGTCGGCAGTTGGTTTACAACGCGGACATAACCCAATATTGCCAATTTCATCACCACCAACATGGAGGTACTTTGAACCTGGAGTAGCTTCAATAGCATCGCGGTACAGATCGAAAAGTACCTCATATGTGCCTTCATCCAGGGGGCAAAATGCCCACCGGTTATCCGGTAATTCCCTGAGAGGGGCATATTGCTGATGTTTTAAAATAAATGTTGCATGCCCTAACCCCTGCACCAATGGAGAAATTTCAATGTGCCTTTCTCCTGCATATTTTGTTAAAGCGGCCATTTCCTCGATGCTGATAGCTTGTGGTGCTCCAACTATTGGCTGCCGCCGGTATCGCAGTTTATCTTCAAACTCAAAAATCACCGCATTAATTTTATACCGGGCAAGCCTGTCGATACACTCATAATAATAATTCATATAATCGAGATGGTGCTTAACATCCATATGTACCGCCCGGTAAGAAAGGGCTGGAGAATCTGTGATCCTGCATGCCGGGATGGAGACATGAAAATCTCGTGCATCTTCAAGAAGTTGCTCTAAAGTCTCGCAGCCATAAAACAGACCCGCTTCACCCCGTGATATAATATCAACAGCTCCATCGGAAATGGTTAAAATATATCCCTCCGGAGATCCCGGTACAGATGCACTGTTATCTAATTTTAAGGTGATTGAACCTTTATCCTTTACAGCTGATTCAGTTAACCGGGAAAGAATAGGTCCCATTACCGGGCGTTTAAATTCTCCAATAAGAATAAGATTTTCCAGTTTGCTGAATTCCAGCCCATCGCCCTGCAACAATTCAACATTTTGTGGTTGAGGAACAATTAAAAATGGTTCGGGTAACTTGTCAATCGTTGTTCCATCTTCAGGAAAAACCTGTAATCCAAAGACTGAAACAGAACAAAGAAACAATACTGATAAGGTTAATTTTTGCATATTAATGATGATTTTAGATATGAACAAAAACTTCGTCCTTATGATTCAATATTTTAATCATTAAAGGTAAAGAAAATGAAGGAAAGGTTATCTGGATTATGAACGTTTTACTCCAATGTAGATTAAAGAAGTAATAGATTATTATTAATTAATGTGAATTCACTTTAGTATCATATCCATCAACCAATTCGTATAAGCTCCCGTTTCCCCTGTGCTGGGGCATTTCCCTCGTCCAAGAAGCGCATCAACGACAGAATGGATCAGGTGTATCTGGATATTTTCCGGATGAGGGATATTATATGTGGCTTTGACTTCTTCTGAATCAACGATAATCGGCGTAATATTGAATGTGGAAAAAGTAATTATGCCCTTACTGCCAATGATTTCAATTTCGTCTGCCTGATTTGATTCTGAAACGGTAAATGACCAGATACCATTTAGAATTATTCCGTTCTCAAAGATAAGGTTTAGAGAAACAGTATCTTCAGTTTCATATAACCCGGCAAAATTCTTGGTATAACTCTGGATCGTTTTCACAGGCCCAAACAAATAATAAAGGAAATCAAGCTGATGGCTGGCCATGTCATAGAAATAACCTCCACCGGCAATTTCCTGAATAACTCTCCATGGAGGATTTTCCCTGTTTTCATCATCCGGCCTGGCAGATTGAAATAATTTCAGGTTAATGATCCGCACTTCTCCGATTTTACCGGTATCAACCAGTTCTTTTATCTTAAGGAAATATGGCAGGCTCCTGCGGTAATATGCCACATACAATGGCATTCCAGTCTTTTCAGCAGCAAGATTCATTTCAAGGCAGTCTGCATAGTTTGCTGCCATGGGCTTTTCAACATAAACTGGTTTCCCGGACTCAAGCGCTTTGATGCTATATTCTTTATGCCATAGTGGCGGAGTAGCAACATATATCGCATTCACTTCAGGATCATTTATTAATTTATCCGCCTCATCATACCACTTTGAGATCCCATGACGTCTGGCATAATCCTTTGCCTTCTCACCGTCACGCCGCATGACGGCAATAAGCCTGGAATCTTTTATCTTATTAAATGCAGGACCGCTCTTTTTTTCAGTTACATCCCCACATCCGATCATTCCCCAGCATACTTCTTTCATGATCATAAACATTTTGATCCCTTAAGATATAAAAAAGAAGTATTTTATTAAAAACTAAGGCTTCTCAAGATACATAACCGTAAAGTATTCTTCCTTCACATTGGGACTATATTGAAGCTTATCCATCCTAAACACCGACCATCTTCCATTCTGTTCATTTCGCATTTCCATATGGGCAGCCATGTATTTACCCTTCGTGATTTCACGAATATCCGATGTTGTAAATACCTTCAACAGATCATTATCCGGATCATAATATTCGGACTTTCTTGTAACATAATCATCTTTACCGATCCAGGTCACTTTACGGCTTACTCCTGTTTCGTCAGCAATTTCATCGTTTACAGGAAGAACTTCAATTTTCCAGCAGTCAACCCCATCCTGTATTTCACTTCCCAGGATGCGATACCTGTACTCATCCAGGTTGGGAGCTGCCATATCGGCATTGCTGAATTCAGAACCCATAAAACTCTGGCCCTTTTCTGATGAAACGATCCTTCTTGTTTTTCTTAAAGCAGGCATGTATATCCACATATCATCATCCTTGTCGTCATAATCAAAAACCAGCATCCCTGTGCCTTTAACTTCTGCAGGAGCCAGAAAACGGACGATGCGTTTTTCTGTAGACCCATTATCGAATATCCCTGATGCCATCGATATTTCCCTGGTTCTTTCTCTTCCTTTCGA
>CAZRHW010000117.1:0-6842 GCA_964599785.1 uncultured Bacteroides sp.
TATATTTTCAAAAGAAGATACGGTTTCGTATGCAATCGTATAAGGTTCTGACAGCATGAATTTTTCAGACCAGCCTTCAATTCTTGTAAATTTCATAAAAAATCTAAAATACAATTACTTAGCTCTTTCAATTGCACAACGGATTTATTTATACAACTATTATAAACGGTTCGACACTAATACTTTTTCTGAAAGATCTCATCGAGGCTGCTTTTTTTCAGTTCCTCTATAAATCTTACCAGGTGAGCCACCATAATATCCCATATTTTCTGACCTTTTTCGCGGGTTGCCCTGGTAGGATTACCTAAAATTCCACTCGTGGAGATCTTTTTTGTCCGGATATACCAGGGTACACCCCTGGTGGAAGTAAAATTCAGGTATTGACTGGCGAAATCAATACTTGAATCTTCAGCTTTTTCCATATCAACAAGGTGCGGCCTGGATGCCAGAGATGTTGAAGTTTCAATTTCTCCGGCATGAATATCATTGTCAGTATCAACTACCTTGTCAATATCGGTATCAGACGATTCACCGGATTCAACACAAACGAAAATACTGGCATCACGGTTGATCATCTGGGCGGCAAAATTCAATGTCGGTCCGTTGTCACCATGTCCGTTCAGGATAACCAGTTTTTTTATTCCGTTTTTGGCCAGGCTCATACCGAGATCATAAATGAACCTTGAAAGACCTTCGTTTGTGATACTCAATGTACCCGGGAAATCCTCATGATGATAAGATACCCCATAGGAGACAGGAGGAAGGACAAAAGGTTTCGGATCACTGCAAGCTTCGGCAACTTTCCTGGCCAGCAAATCAGCATCAAAAATATCTGTATCAACCGGGAGGTGAGGGCCATGTTGTTCTATTGAACCACACGGCAGGATGGCAATATCAACAATTTTTAATCTTTCACGCAAAGAGGGCCAGGACATTATAGCCCAGAGATATTTTGTTTGTTCATTTTCTTCCACTGATTCCGTGGCAGTTAATCCATAGAGTGGTTCAAATGGATAGGAATCCAGTATGTCAGGGGAATCCAGGACGTTAAACGGGATCCATTTTTTACCACTCATTCTTACAGCCCCATGGGCATACTCAAGAAATATCCCGATAACAGGTCTTCGAAGATCAGCCGGTATATCCATCAATCTTGAACGTTCATGATCAAACCTCAGCATCTCAGTGGGAGGATGCATTCTGATCAGTTTCCGGAATTCTTTGTCAGCCTGAATAGCTTCTGCATTAACCAGTAAATAATACAGATGTGAGGCGTCTGCCCCTAGTTGATGGACTTTTCGGCGAGGAATCTGTATCAGGATATCTTTGATTTGTTCTGAAGTATAACCGCAATGAAGCGGATTGGCTCCAATGGCAATAAGCATTCCGACAATTCTACGGCATTTTTCACATTTCCCGCAGGGAATGATACGGTCATGTTCCTTGTGAGCTGCATGGCAGGATATCTGATGCCTCTGAAGGTCGGGATACCTCGATGCAAGGATCTTTATAATAAGCAGTTCGGAAAGGCTTCTCAAAATCGAGAACTGACTGATACTCCAGCCTTTTTTCAAATAATATCTTGATAAGGCATTATCAAAATATCTGCTCTGGTCATATAAACCATTGTAATGCTTGATTCCCTGATAGTTCAGACGGTTAGTACAGTCATATTCGTCACCGATAAGAATTCTGCCGAGTTTCTTTTTTTTTGCCAGAGGCAGGGCTCCGAAGAGGAAAACAGCGACAGTCCATAATCGTATTGGATATTCGTCTGAACGAACATCCTGGAAATCCTGACGTATAAAGGGCATATGCCGTAACATCCAGTTATATATACGGTCACAATTGGACCAAACCCTGGTAATATTGGTTTCAGATTTGTTCAGGTGATGGTAAGCATTCAGTGCGGTGAACCAGTGTCGTCCCGATTCATTTATAAAGACAGGGTGAACTTCCTGATGAAGCTCTTTCAGGATGCCGTAGGTGAGTAAACTGTCCTTCCCACCACTACTCAGGATACAATGACGTTTTTTATCCATTGTCCATAATTCCCAGTGCTTTGTATAGTCAGGGAAAGCTGTATTGACAAAAATAATCTCTGCTGATGTATATTTCTTTTTCTTTCCGGGTTGTAATCCTGTATATTCTGGTTTAAGGAAAGGATTGGGCATGAGTAATTTATTGACAAATATCTCCCGGGAAGTATTTTCCATCATTTCCCTGATAAACCGTCTGTCAGTTTCATCAAATAAGCCGTCAAAAATGATTTTCCGGCAGAAGAGACCATAATTCAGTGCCACCTGTGCCGAGATCATGGAAGCAAGGTTTATGGATACCGGATCGTCGGGAATAAATACGTTTTCTTCATATTTATAAATCAGTTCAGTGGTATTTTCCTCTCCTGATTTATTAAGTAAATGGTAGGGAGTTGTTATCTTACCGGGAGAAATCTTCACCGGGCCTATCCTGAGCAGCGTAAAAGCAATGAAATCAGAAATGTGTATGTGACCTGTGGATGTCGGGTTATTTCCCATTCTGTTAGATTGTTCATTCCTCGTCCTGAATAATATATTCGTCTTCATCCAGGTCATCGAGGGGAAGTTCTTCAAACACATCTTCTTCCTCGCTTGCACTTTTACCCTCGTCTTCCTCGTCCTCATCCTTCACATTAACCATTTTAAACGGTAATCTGATAAGGAAGTAATCATCATCAGTTTCCAGGGGGACAGCGTAAAAAAGTTTACCCTGGACATCCGTAAATGGTTTAACAAATTCTGCAATGCCACCGGGATAAGTTTCGTTCAGCAGGTTTTTCAGATCCTGTGTCAGTTTTTCATAATCCTTGATCACTCTTTTCTTACTCATCTTACACTGTTTATTTGTACATACGATCGATTATAAAATTAATTATTTCTTCGGTTCCATCCCACAAAATATCAAATGCCGGCAGCCCGGTATCTTTGAGAATTTGTTTTTTAACTGCAGGTAGCTCCTGCCTTTTCATTTTTTCATGGTTGATGGTTATTGCAATAACCGGTTTTCCTGATATCATTTCAACAGCTTTAATTTGATAATCAAGCGGTTGGATCATATATCCGGGGAATCCATCATATTCTTTCCTTTCGGGTGCATGTTGTAAGATGGTGAAATCCGGCCGGCCTGCTGCTATTAATTCAAATCCGCCCGGGTAGGCGGGGTTGAGAAGGCTCCCCTGGCCTTCCAGGAAAATCAGGTCCGGATTTTCATTTTTCCATGCTGTATATACGACATGTTCTATTTCCCCTGACACAAAATCATTTATCAGCGAATCCAGAACGATTGAGTATTTTACTCCCTGCAACCAGGATGTTTGGCCGGTGCCAACCAGTTCAGCCCTGTACCCTTTTTCTTTGAATGCTTTAGAAAGAAACAGGGCAGTTGTTCTTTTGCCTATTGCTGAATCTGTTCCCAAAATAGCAATTTTGATGCAATTTACTTCGTTTATCTTTCCGGAAAAAAAGTGGAGGCTATTTTTTTGGGGTGGTTTACGAATATCCCTGATATGCAGGCCTTTTTTCTTAGCCATTTCTGAGAGGACCGGTTTTTCAGAGAGAAAATCATGTAAGCCACTGTCAATATTTAGTCCTGAAGATATGGCTTTCTGAATATCCTCAATAACTTCAGGGCCAACCATACCACCATCGGGTGCCAGTCCAATAACCAGATAGTCTGGTTTTACCTTTATTGATTGTGCATGTCTGAGTCCTGATTGAATGGAATCTAAGATGGGGATATTACGAAACTCACCATCCAGCAGCTTGCCTGCATCATTCCCGGCACAATGAGAATCAATGACAGAGATTACCCGGTATCGGTCTGTAAAGCGGATCAGCCCGTGAGCCGTTTTGCCATTTGGTGTCAGAAAGGCACCCTGGCAATAAATGATGGCATTACCGTCCATAAGGAAGATGGTTATTTTCGTCCTGTTAATATAGCAATATACCTGTCATTTTCGAAATTTTCGGCGGTAGCTTTTTGAAGGAATGCGATTAAACCGGCAGTAGAAGCCGGCAGGACATTCAGGCCTTCTTTTTCCATCAGGTGTTTGGATGTCTTAATGAGCTTCATATCACTGATATCTTCAGCCCAGCCTTCTGTTTGCCTGATTGCATTTAAAGCTTCATCACCATCAAAAGAATGCCAGTTGATCAGTGGTTCATTAACAGCCGTTTCCCTTATTAACGTCCTGTCGATATCTGTGCAACTGTCCAGACCAGACTTATAAGAAACGATAATCGGATTTTTCCTGTAAGAAGAACCTGCAACAATTCTGGGTATGCGCGATGTCTTTCCCCTCTTATAAAGAGTTACAAAACCGCGGTAAACACCTGCGAGAAGTGTTCCGTTTGAAACAGGAGCAGATACAACCTTTGGGGCATCCCTTAATACATCATAAATCTCATTTGCTATTTCAGAATAGGAGACCAGTTGTAAATGGGTATTTGTTCCACCGGGATTGGCATCATAGAATTGTTTTTCTTCGGCGAGCTGCTTTGAGAATTCGACGGAATCTTCATAACTGCCGGCTGTTCGTAAAATTTCGGCACCAAGGTCTTTAATTTCCAGTAAACGTTTTGTCTGATACTCTTCCGGAATACAAATGATACATTTTATACCGGCAAGATTTGAGGCAAGTGCCAGTGATACTCCATAATTACCGCATGTTGCAGCTGTAACAGTATCAAATTCTCTGCGAAGGGCATCCAGACATTGTGTAAATGCGATGCGGTCTTTCTGGGTTCCGGTAGGATTCCCACCCTCGAATTTCAGGTAAATCTGCTTGATATCCGTTTCCCTTTCAAGATTCCTTGCTCTTGAAAGGCTGGTATCTCCAACTTCAATATTTATAATCTCCTCATAAGCTTCAAGCCTTTCCAGCAGGCTGGATTCTGAATCAAGCACTTTCCCCTTAAGAATTTGGGTTTCCTTTGAAAGGGCTGGTTGACTGGCTATGGCACCATCAATCAGTGCATACGGTGTACTATTAAGCCATTCGTTCATATAAATTATAGATCATGAATATGTTGATCGATCAAACAGCATATATTGATATTTAGGAGTCTGTTGTGTGAAAACTTAATCCTCCCAATGATCACATATTGTATTTCCCAAATTAACAATAACGTAATGTAAAAATATTAATCAAATTAAATTCGTGAACAAAAAATTCATTTAATTAAATAAAAAAAATATCACAGATAGATATTTATTTCCATCAATGCATGAAATTTCAGAATTGAACTCCTATCCGAATTCGTACATGCAGTGTTCAAATTCAAACACTTCTTTCTTAAAATTATATTCCGGCAATATTATACAAACATAACATTATCAGATATATATAGACTTTGGCAATAAAATTGAGCATGACTATTACAGAAATGGTAATCAATAAGTTTGCAAGATGAAAGCGACAGTTTATAAGTATGGTTTTCCAAGGCTCTATAAATTCATCATATATTGTTCCCTGATTGCGATGCTGGGTTTTGTTAGTTATTTATTCAGGGGGAACACCGATTTAGCTGATCCGGACCGCTACAACGATGGATACTCCGTCGTGGCAGAAGAGGAATATGATAATATGTTCCATCTGGCAACGGATTAATTGAGGATTAGGGGTTAGTAGGACCGGGATATCCCGGCAGTGTCCAACAACTGCCGGGATTTTTTTATAAATTTACGGATAACAGTTAATTTAAACCGACAGTTTCTATTAACTGGAGAATAAAGGATCCGGAAAGCAATCCGGAACGGGTTTTCTGATCAATCGGAGGGATTTGATAAACCCATTACCAATTGACAATGTAGCATGTCGGTAAGTTTTCATAAATTGACTATAAACCTCAAAAACAAATCCTATGAAACGCAGAACTTTTGTCAGGAAAACAGTTCAGACAAGTATTGCATTATCGGCCGTATCATTGCTGGAAAGCTGCAATAAAGAAACTGTAGGGCTACTTCCAAAGCGTACACTGGGCAAAACCGGGGAAAAACTTTCCATCGTCGGTTTTGGTGGGATCATCGTATCCAATATCGAACAGGCTGAGGCGAATAACCGGGTTGCCCGGGCCATTGATCAGGGTTGTAATTATTTCGATGTAGCTCCGACCTATGGAAATGCAGAGGAAATGCTTGGGCCTGCTTTTGAGCCATACAGGAAAGCATGTTTCCTTGCCTGCAAAACGCAGAAAAGAGATGCAGCCGGCGCTGAGGAGGAACTGAATGCCTCACTTAAAAATCTGAGGACCGACTATTTCGATCTCTACCAGCTACATGCAATTTCTTCTGTTGAGCAGGTGGAACAGGCCTTTGGTCCCGACGGCGCGATGGAAACTTTTATTAGGGCGAAGGAGAAAGGTCGCGTAAGATACCTTGGTTTTTCAGCCCATTCCCAGGAAGCAGCATTACTGGCTATGGAAAAATTTGATTTTGATACCATCCTGATCCCTGTTAATTTTGTTTGCTGGTTCCAGGGTAATTTTGGACCTGCTGCCCTTGCCAGGGCAAAGGAAAAAGAAATGGGTATCCTTGCCCTGAAAGGACTTGCATATACCAGGGTTCCTGAAGGTGAATCAAGCCCTTATGAGAAAACCTGGTATATTCCGAATGAAGATGAAATAATCAGTGACCTTGCCTTGAAATGGACTTTCTCTCAGGGAATTACAGCCGCCATTCCCCCGGGTGAATACAAATTCTGGGACAGGGCAGTTAACATTGCCCAAAACCTTACGGAGCTCAGCGGGGAACAACTGGTACAAATTGAAAAAGCATCGGAAGGAGTTGTACCATTGTTTGAAGCA
>CAZRHW010000118.1:0-6822 GCA_964599785.1 uncultured Bacteroides sp.
GAAGGCGTAGTGCTGGAGGGCGGAAAGGGGGATCAGGTCGTCTTCTTCGTACATACTTCAACTCATTTGTATTGCATCCAGAGTTCTCGCGCCGTGAGAGTCGATAATTGCGGCCGCTTTCTCGATGACAAGCGGGCTGAACGGTTCAACAATAAATAGACTGCTGTCCGCTTCACGATATCGGATTGCTTTCTCGCAGGTGTCGCTCGAAACGGTGTTCTCCCGCATCTTCCTGTTAAGAGCGTTATGCATTTCCAGGGGAGTAATGAAGGCTACACCGATTTCGTTTTGTTCTGAGAACAGACTATCCAGCTCAGGACTACCCCGTTCCTCGACATCACGCTTGACCAGCGACGAGGTATCAACAAAAATCAGTATCGCTCTTCTCTGCGGAGCCTGATCACGGTGTTACCCACGCTCACTCCTTTTGTGGATCCGCGTCCGCGGAAGTCGGTCCATTTTTTGCTTTTCCCTTTATGCCGACAATCTGTTTTTTTTCGACCAATCGCTCCGCATACTGCGATACCTCCTTTCATATGTCATCCATAAGATTCTCCAATTTTTTGATAGAAATCAGGCTACAGCCTCCTAAATTGGTGAATATGACTGCCAGGGAAAAGATAGTCCCCTATTTTCGTCGAACGGGGAATCAATATTGAACCGCCGGTCCCAGGAAATCCCCGTTCGATTCTTAAACCGTTTCCTCAGCGTTAGCGGTCAGCCAAGAAAGTAGATAACTCCCCGTCCATAAATCTCGCAATATTCGAGCTATTGAGATGAAGGATTGAACAGCCATGCCCTCTCTTTCCCCGCTGTTTTGGTGTCGCATAGCCTCATTTTTCAAAGCATCTCGACCAGCTCCACCTTGTCCGGAATCCGCTCGTGGTGCACTGTGACGTTGTAATGCCCGAATTCCCGCGGCGGTTCTGCCGAGCCGCGATTCGGCTCCACCGAGATAAGCGCGAATAGCTCGTGCGCAGGTGCGTTTCCAAGGGCGCTGTCGTGTTTGAACACGAATAGCTTCCTCGCCGACATCTTGCCCCTCGCTGCCGAGTGGTCATGCTCGAACATGTTTCTCAGCGCTTCCCAGAGAAGATCCAGGTCATCCGTGCTGAAGCCCGTTTGCTTCGCAAGGTGAGCCGATACATACCCCTCTGCACGGTAAAGACCATACGGAACGATGTTCTTGCGGCCCATGGTCCTGTTATCTCCCTTTTGAGCTTCCGCCTCCCGTTCGGTGGCAACGGCCATCCGGGTGATGGTTATCTCCCGGGGTACAATCGGCTCGATGCTCCTGGCGAAGTTAATCTGCACGGGTCCGCGAACCTGCCCGCAATTGAATTCCTTCAGAGCCATTACGGCTCCAAAGGTCCTGACATCGAAGTAGTTACTGCACATCCAGGCACGAGCAGCATTAATTCTCAGAGCATCATCCTTGATCTCCTTCACTTCGGGAGCCAGGTAGGCGTTTTTCTGCTGGAGAGTAAGGATCGCCTTCTCGCGAACATAAATGAGGTACGGAGCCTTCGGGCCCTTCGTTATTTCAATGTAGTTCCTGATTTTCCTCTTGAGACAGACATCCGTCACGATCCCGTGGTTGGTTTCCGGGTCCACCCGTGGCAGATTCCCTGCGTCAGGGTCACCGTTGGGATTACCGTTCTCCACGTCGAACAGATACACGAACTCATAGCGGTTATTGATTTCAGCCATGGTTTTCCTCCTGGTCTTTCTTCAATGCCTTTCTTGTAAAAAAGGCCTTGCGCTGGTGATAATATCCAAGTGCGAACATGCCCTGATCCTCGAGGGACAGGTGTGGCGGTATGCCCTTCGCGCCGTCTATCCCTTCCAGGATCGCCTGCATGAGCTGCTCTTTATGGATCTTTGCCCCGCCCTCGAGCTTTGCGAGGTGGTGCTGTGTAAGCCGGAGCAACTGTGGGAAGACAACACTGGGTGTGGCGGATGCGGAACCGTAGAAACGATCCTTGATCGTGGCATTTACACCGGGCACAGCCTCTTCCTGAGCCTTTTCCAACACGGCAAACAGCCGCCCGAGCCGATAGGCGACGTTCGTCGATTCCTCGTTCAACGACATGGCAGCCTCCTTGTTCATGTAGTTTCTCTTGAGAACGGCTTTGATCAATGCCGTTCGATAGTAGTTGATTTCTCCGTCGGCACGAATTCTGTTCATCACGGACGCGAGAAGATGGTTTGGATATGGTAAACCTTCGATGATGGAACGTATAAAGGCGCCGGACAGAAGAGGATTTACCTGACCATCGATCGGCTTCTGTCCTCGTTTATACCGCCGAGCCGTTTCCATGACAAGCTGACGAATCCCGGGGAACTCCCTCTGGTCGTCATATTGTCGAATGAGCTCGAGATCCGAAAAATGACGCCCGATGTGCCTGTTTACAGCCTCCACCGTGTCGGCATACCAGAAGCGAACTGCCAGACGCGAGGCGTTGGGCGCAAGGCCGAGGATGTAGAAGTGCATGGAGTCGTCTTCGACCGCATCCGGTTTCTTTCCCGCCCGAACATCCTTGAGGTAGCTCTCGATTCTGGCCTGGTCTGCAATGCTCACCGCTTGGTCGCTCCGGGGGTCGAGGATGTTTCCCATGAAATCCTCGACAACCGAGGTTCTCTCGGTCCAGAATACCGTTGTTGCATCTCCGATCAGGAGGTTCTGCCTCGATTCGAAGCGCAGAAGATGATTAAGTGCAGTGGTATATGCAAATGCGGCCTCCTCCCCTATGGGAGCGTTATAGTTCTGCTCTTTGCCATACGAACAAAAGGCGTCGCGGTTGAATGCAACGATCCGTTTCTGTGCCTGACCGCCAGGATCATAGACACCTTTTATCGGGTTGTGTATCCGTGCTATCTGACAGGTTGTTCCTGTAACGAGACATCTTCCTCTATTACTTTGATCCGATAGACACTTATTTTTAATCAACGCGGCTATTATCGCAGTTCGCTCGTGTATAAACCTGCTATCGTTATCCAGACGAAATACCAGATTCAACCCGACCATTTCATCCCAATCAAACCGGGCCGGCCGGTCCTGAGGATTCCAGGCATCGAGAAATCGAAGGACAGCTTTCATGCCGGGATCCTCAACACCGTCGCCGACATCATGGTGGAGTGCCTTGAAAGCCTCGAAGGTCCTGCGTGTTCTCTCCGGCTTGCCTTTGGCGTCGAAACCGAGCACGTAGCCGGTGTTGTCCCACAAAAAATTCGCCGCCACGCCGCTTGAGCGAATGGCACCTTCAGGTACCATCAGTTGTACGGGCCTTGGTCTACTGCCAGAAACATCCCGGATATCCTGCACACCGACCAGACGTCCTGCGTGATCGATAATTAATGCGTAGGATATCTTCTGCGGTGCGAATCCCGGCAAGGCTACACCTGATTCCGGATTTTCACGCAGGCGCTGGTAGTACGAATACAAGGCGTGGAGTATCATCGCCTCACCTCGCTGCTTTGGAAGGCCGGCACGTCCACGACGCCATCCCGCATGACCGCGTGGAAAAATGCAGGCTCCATACCGTTGTCGAAGTCGAGGTCGTGAAGCATCCAACCGAGGTTTTGCTCGCCTCTGAGTAGCGAACTCGGAATATCATTTTTTTCAATCCACGCAAAGTTTGCCGGGAATTCCCGCGTGCCGAGGTACGGCTGGTGGAAGCACTGCCCTTTTTGCGCCCGGCGCCTGAACACTTCGTAATGCTTGCCGGGCTCGCAGTCCGTGGGGTCGACGGCACCGCAGGAATCGGGCTTTCCTGCAAGCTCTGTGATTTCGAATGACGCCTCGATCACGTAGTCTACGTCCTTGAGCACCATGGCCGCCCGCTGCTGCCGGTCGTCTTCGATGACTGTCTCCACGGGAGTCACCAGGTCATGCATCGCTTTTTTCACCGTACCGACCGGGATTTTCCATGAGATTTCGTTGCGCCGTATGTTGGTGAAGCGAATCAGCTTAAGCACATGTATCCGCTTAATCACCCACCATATGGCAGGCTTCCAGTATATCGCCTCCAGGATTCCCCGGGCCGCTGAGGGGGTCATGACATCGTAGCTCACCCGCTCCACCTTCATTTCCGGCCTGGTGAAACAGGCGTATCGCCCCCAGGTCCGCAGACAAATGCCGCGTGCCATTTAGACCTCCTTGTCAAAACATCATGTTTTCAACCTCATAGAACTCCCTGATATCCGGATTCAGTCCAAACTGATCGTCGTAGGCTTCGCGCCTCCCGATGTCCGTAAGAATATGGTAACGTTCGTCCTGAAGACTCTCGACATAACCGGCAAGTTTTAATCCCGCCAGCACGCTGGGGTAAACTTGAACCGTGTACGGCTGTAGCTGTCGCAGGAGCCATCCCGGGCTGGTGTTATAGCGCAGCTCATCACAGAACGCCGCGGCGCGCTCATCGAAAGGGATGATGATCGGTATCTGAGCATCGGAAATGAGGTGATACAGCTCTGCCACGGTCTTGAAGGGAAAATCGCCACCGAGTGCCCCTGCGGTGAGAAGCGACAGAATTCCCTTGGTATCAAGCCCGCCGTCATGATCCTTAAGCCAGTACAGCTCCTTGAAGTATGCTCGCACCGTATCCGAATCGATAACGGCGCCAGTTCGATTATGGAGGACCAGCTCGGAAACCTGGGCGGTCTGCCGGAAATGTCCAGCCGGTAGCCCGTCTTGCGGCGTGAAAATATAGAGACGACCGCTCTCTATGACCTTGCCCTCCCGGTTGCAACGCCCTGCGGCCTGCACGATCGAATCTATACCCGACATGGCGCGGATTACTACCGGGAAGTCCACATCTACTCCCGCTTCCACCAGTTGGGTGCTCACGAGTCGACAGGGCTCACCATCGCGGAGCCTTTGGCGGACGGTACCCTTCATAGGTTCTTTGGAATCCCCCAAGATTCTTGATCTGTGCACAGGGCACATGGCCGCTGAGAGATGAAAACTCCCCTCGATCCCTCCAAAATCTTGAAAAAGAACGCGTGCATGCTTTCTGGTATTAAGAATGCAGAGACAGCGGTCGTGCTCGCATATTAGCCTAACGATCTCGGAGTCACTTGTTTTACCCAACCTCTTTTCACGCACGCGTTGGAAGGCTCGCTCTAGATGGAGAGGTTGTCGCGTTATCTCGCGAACCTCTTCAAGACCGTTACGGAACTCGTCATTTGTGGTCAGCGCCGGCTGGGTTGCGCTGCAGAGAACAATAGTGACGCCGTAGTGCTCCGCCAGTTCCCGAATCACCTCTAGAGTCGGACGGAGTATCGGTACCGGAAGCATTTGGGCTTCGTCAAGGATTACAACACTCTTTGCCGTGTTGTGAAGCTTCCTCGTTTTCGAAGAACGATTGGCAAAGAAGGACTCGAAGAACTGGACATTGGTTGTTACCACGATCGGCACATCCCAATTCTCCGCCGCCAAGCGCCGTCGCTCCTCCATATCACCCTCTTCACCCTTGAGCTCTTGGACAAGATTCGAGTGGTGCTCCAACACGGCCTTGGATCCAAAGATGTCTCTGAACACTTGAGCGGTTTGTTCGATGATGCTGGTGTAGGGTATGACGTAGATTATCCGTCGCAAACCATACGCTAACGCATGATCCAGAGCGAACGCCATAGATGAAAGTGTCTTACCTCCGCCGGTGGGAACAGTCAAACTAAACAGACCGGGATGAAAACCGGCGGCACCACGGCATTGTTCCAGAATACGGGCCCGGAGTCGGTTTACTTCCGTACGCTCAGCGTTAGCGAGCAGCCGAGATATGTGTTCGTCAAAGATTGGCTTAAGTTCTGCAAGTTCAGGCGCATCGCCCCTTTTTTCACTTTGTGCTGGGTCAACGAAACATTCTGTGTCAAGGAAGTCAGCATCAACGAGGCAGGAATAAATCATACGCGCAAAGAAGGCAGTACTGAAGGCTATCTTTCCACCATGAGTCGGTGGTTTCGGGATGGGCACAGGTTCCAAAACCGAAGGCAATACCGACGCTAGGAAACCGGGTCCCTCCGTACTGTGGGCCAAGCGCCTGACAAGGCATGTTTCATCATCACCCTCCTTACCGTCAGGTATCCCCGTGTGATGACCGGCAATGCAATATGCCAGTAGCTTCCCTGCCCCTCTGGGAGATCTGAGATGATTAAAAGCATATTTCGCCCCGGGGGTTGAGTGATCGATCCGTACACGCATGCCCCGTAATCGTTTTTGGAACGAAGCGGAGGACTTTCCATCGTCGTGTAACAATCCAGCCGCCCGGCCCCACATCTCGGCTCCGAAGACGGCGGCGAATTCCCCCGCTTTTTGGGCGGTATTCGTAAGATGTTCGGACAGTAGCTGCACCCTCCCGTCTTCCGACGTATGTGCGAGTATTTGACCGGTGCTCGTGTTTTCCTCCACGTTGTGCAGAACGGCACTATCCTTTTTGCTCTATTTGTTTGTCCGGATCATGCAACAGCAATTATATACGGCAAGCACCGCTATCGCCATCGGCAATATGACTTAAATCCAGTTTCGAAAATCCTTAAATCGCAATCGGATTGTGTTGTTAAGTGAGCAGAGACTAGGTTGCCGAAAAACCAAAAAGACTGCCAGCTCACCACATCCAGAAGACGCCGATACGACCAATGCTTCACCGTTTCGGAGTGGATGAAGACACATCTCGTTCCAAGGTGTTGAGGGATTGCCTCAATTTGTTAACAGCCGAGGCAAGTAATTCATCACTGTTTATGTGCCAATCAGTTCCGGTTGGGACCTGGCAGACGCCCTATAAGCCCTCAATGGGTCAGGATCTGGCTCAGGAATTTTTTCGT
>CAZRHW010000119.1:0-6806 GCA_964599785.1 uncultured Bacteroides sp.
CCTGGTCATTACCCGCTATGCCGGCATAATCTTATTCATCCGGTATAATATTAAAATAACCTTGGTAAAAAAGGATGCTGTTGCAACAGCATCCTTTTTTTGTAGTCTATCCCGAAACAGAATTTATACTCACCGTGTAACTTTAGGGCACTCCGAATGTAACTAAAAAAGTATTAATCTGATTTGAGAATAAATGACAGGACTATAAACCAAGGCCAATGCCAATTTTAATACCAAAAGCATTTGCTCCGAAATCAGGAGAATAAAATGTTTTGTAATTATTCACGTCGCTAAGACCAAGCCTGTAATAAAGCTCTAGTGTAAAACTCAATGGAGAGCTATTAAATTCGACTCCCATTGCAGGAATAAATGCGAAATCAAAATTATTAATGGCAGATGTTACCAATTCGGTTGCCTCAGAATAGATAGGTTGGAATGAGTAAGTACCATCTAAATAGTAGTTTTTTATCCGGGCTTGCATAAAAATTGCCATGGATCCCCCTAGTGAAATAAAAGGAGAGACGGATTCAGTCCAGTTTGGCAAACCTAACCTGACAGCCAGCGGGAACTCAAGTGAATGGATCACTAACTTACTATTTTGCAAATTATCAAGCGCTGCACTCTCAGGTGAATAAATCCATAACGGGTTGATCTGATTGCCTCCATACTGAGTATACAGAACGTCAAAGGAAGCTCCCAGCCAGGACATGACGTTTAGTTGTACATATGCCCCGGCAACAGGAGCTGCCAGATGATTGGTATAGGGCTGGTAGTCGATTGTTAATACAGGAAATGCATATCCTGCCCTCACACCTACCTTCAAATCCATTCCTAAACCAGATTCAGATTGAGCCTGTATGATTAGCGAGTTTATCAGAACGATAGATATGAACAGGAAAAGTAATTTCTTAGCATATGAGAATATTTTCATATTTTCTAATTTTAAATTAAAAAAGATTGCTCAACGAGCGAAAACAAATTATCCTGTTGAAAAGGACCGGGAGATATGAGAATACCTCCCGGTTCTTCAGGTTTAATTCTCAATGCTTCTTTTACCTGTTCCAAGGTAAATATCATTGATGACGGGTGTTGCTGATTTGACATCGAGACTCTGCCCGGCGGTTGTTGTGAAAGATTTTCCCGCCATTGAAGCAGTATTATCCGGGTAATAGTTACCTGGTGTATTTTGTGACTTATATCCACTACCACCGTCGGTGATGGTCACCGAAGTAACTTTCCCACCACTGATATTTGCGATGCCTGTAGCATCCGATCCCATACCGGATATTGCAGGGGTAAAGGTCACTGTTGGTGCAGTTTTATATCCTTCACCGCCATTGGTTATCGTAACACCTGTTACCACGCCAGCACTACTTACTGTAACAGTACCTTTCGCCGTTACTGTAGTATTAGGAACAACAAGGTTTACAGTAGGAGCTGCCAGGTAACCTGTTCCTCCGCTTGTTACATCAATTTTCTCAATCCGTCCTTCACTGTCAAGTACTGCTGTAGCTGCGGCTCCTGAGCCGGAGGTACTGACAAATTCAACGATCGGTACAACAGTGTAGCCTGCACCGGTATTTGTTATGTTCATCGCCACTACAGAGCCGGAAGAAAGGTTTGCACTGGCAACTGCTGTAGTTGTGTTGGTAGCAATAGTTACAGTTGGCGCAGAAGTATAGCCTTTTCCCACCGATACAATCGTAAATCCTGTCACTTCTCCACTTGCAACGGTTGCTGTGACCACTGCCTGTTCAGTAGCTCCACCGCCTGTTAGTGTTACAAGCGGTGTAGCAAGATACTTGGATCCCGGGTTGCCCAGTGTAACTTTTGAGAGCACACCGTCTCCGAGGGTTGCAGTAGCTGTGGCAGAACCCTGGATAGTAACAGTTGGAGTGGTGGTATAACCGCTACCACCATTGGTTACTGAGATATCATCCACGTAATATTTCAGCTGAGCTGTGGCTGTTGCAGCTGTTGCACCACCTACTTTAGCCTTAAAAGTAATGGTTGGTACAGATTCATACCCTTCACCATCATCTGTAATAGTGATGCCGTTGACAGCCCTGTTAAGCTTAACTTCTGTCCCGGTTATCGGAGCAGCATCAAAGTTTACAACTAAAGTTGCGGGATTATTATATCCGTTGCCGCCATCAGTAATGGTGACACTGGCTATTTTGAAGGAGCGTGTTGCGTCAGCCTGACCACCAGTACCACCTCCACCAGTAAGTGTAACTGTGGGATTAGTGGTATAACCCGAACCCTTCTCAAGCAGGGTGATACTTCCAATAGTCCCACCTGCGCCAAGTTGAGCAACAGCCACCGCGCCGGAACCACCACCGCCTGAAATTGTTACGAGTGGTGCTGAAGTATAGCCTGTTCCTGCATTGATTATGTTGATGGCTTCAACACGGCCTGAAGTTCCAAGACTTGCAGTTGCAACAGCTCCTGCACCACCGCCAGCGGTTATAGTAATAGCAGGAGCACTTGTAAACCATTTGTCTGCTGTAGTCGGAACATAAATACTGCTGATTGGCCCGGATGTCAAAGTAGCTGTTGCAGTTGCTTTCGTAGTTGGATTACCACCAGAAATAATTATTTCCGGAACGTCAGTATAGCCGGAACCAGGATTTATAACAGTAATATGATCAAGATATCCAAGCATTTCTGCAACGGCTGTTGCACCGGAACCATCACCATCAATAGTAACTGTTGGAGCAGAAGTATAACTGGATCCCGGAGCTGTGATAGTGAAATCAACCACTGACCGGGTAAAGCTGGCTGTTGCCGTAGCACCGGAGCCGGTTTTAAACGTGACAGTGGCAGAGGTATATCCCTGTCCGCCATTTGTAACATTGACAGCAGTTACTCTTCTGTCTGTAAGAACTGCTGTGGCTGTGGCGCCAGTGCCGTTTCCTGTTATTTCTACAACAGGGGTTTCAGTATAGTTGGCACCTGCATTGGAAATATAAATAGATTCTACCTCTCCGTTAGAAATAACTGCTGTAGCAACGGCTGCTGTTGCCGGAGCAGGACCTATAACATCGCCATCAGGATCGCTAAATGTAACATAGACCGGACGGACTGCAGGAATAGAACTTGGAGTGATTCCAGGATCTGAAGAAAAAATAGTCCGGACAGTTTGCACACCTAACACTTCTTTATCATTCAGTGTATTCATAAGTAATTGCTGATCAACTGCCACATCACCTATATCAAACCGTATAGGTAAACCATTGGCAGTAGAAGGAACAATAATAGAATACATTCCGCTTGAATCGGAGGTGCCTGATACCACAGCATCACCATAAGCAATTTTAATTATCTGGCCACTACCCCAGTTTCCGGATGTTGTTATATATGTATCTTGAAAACCAGCTCGATCAACATCAATGGAGGCAGATATCTGAACGCCAGCAGCTACCTCGGGCGAATCATTTGTAAGATCTGATTCATAGGTTATTATACCTGATAATGTAGTTGTTGCAGACCCGGTAAGCGGGAAAAGGGGTACCTGGCTTGCTGCTGATCTGTCAGCATAAAAGGGATCACCGGTTATTATCGTCGCCGGATTAAGTTCAGCAACAAAGCTGGCAGGTGTAAACCCGGTCATGCTAACGTTAACAGATACTTTTCCAATCCTGAGGTCATCAAATACAACCATCCCTGTTTCATCAGTTGTCAGAGTTTGAATAAGACCGTACTGGCTGGCAGTAACCGATGCACCATCTACACCATTGGAGGTGGTAGATTTGAGGAAACCGGCATTTCCTGCATCAATTATATGAACTGTATAATTAACCGTTCCTCCAACTCTTTTCAATGAATCACGTAACAGTACATCAGCTCTATTCAATGAATCAAGTAACATTGCCTCAGATTTATTGATAGAATCTGCAAGCCTGAGTAATTCTTTTTGACCTTTAATTGCATCATCCTGTGTGAATTCCTCATCTTGGCATGATATAACAAAGGCTGCAATGAGTAGAAGGAGTGTAAATAAATTAAGTAGGTTTTTCATAATAATTAATTATTGGTTAATAATAGATGGTTTTAGTGGATCAATTTCGATCTATTTCTGATTTCTTAATCGTATCTGGAATAAACAAATATACAAAAAATTGGTTTTTGAAAATTTATTGGAAAAAAATCACGAGTGATCCGTGATAAAACAAATTGCTGATTATAAAAATAGTAAAAAAAATCGAACCACTAATCTATACCGGGGATTTAATCTATTTTTTATTTTTATACTATTCTGGGAATAGAATGCGTATAAAATAATCCATTTCAACAGCCGAATTCGTAAACTCTTGGAAAAAAATGATTTTATCTCATTAATAGTGGTACCTTTAGTAACTTTTATCAAATTTGATATAAGCATAAGTCCCCCCTGCAAATGCGTCAGTTAAAAATCATCAAACAGGTTACCAACAAGGATTATACCTCATTGGATAAATATCTTCATGACATCAGTAAAATTGAAATGATTACTGCTGAAGAAGAAGTTGATCTTGCCCAGAGGATTCATAATGGTGACATGAATGCACGGGACCGGTTAATAAGCGCAAATCTCAGGTTTGTTGTGTCAGTTTCAAAACAGTATCAGAACAAGGGTATGAGTCTTCCGGACATGATCAATGAGGGGAATCTTGGTTTGATCAAAGCAGCAGAGCGATTTGATGAAACAAGGGGTTTTAAGTTTATCTCCTATGCTGTCTGGTGGATCAGACAATCCATCATGCAAGCGCTGGCAGAGCATGCAAGAGTTGTGCGACTCCCGTTAAACAGATTCAGTCATATCAATAAAATAAAAAAGATCGTTACCATATTGGAACAAAAGTACGAAAGAGAGCCTACTTTCCTTGAGATTACACAAGCCATAGAGCTGGCACCAAATGATGTGGCAGAAGCAATAAGAAACTCATGGCGGTACATTTCATTTGATGCCCCGGTAACACTGGATGAAGAAAGTAACATGTATGATGTTTTATGTAACGAAGATGCTACCAGTCCTGATCAAAATTTGATATTAGATTCACTGAGCGAAGAAATTGAAAGGGTCCTTAATACATTGACCCAGAGGGAAGGTAATATTATAAGGCTATATTTCGGATTAAACAGCAGACAGGCATATACACTCGAGGAAATTGGTGAGAAATATGATCTGACAAGAGAAAGGGTCAGGCAAATCAAAGAAAAAGCAATCAGAAGATTAAAGCCTCCTATAAAAAACAGGGTATTAAAAACCTACCTGGGTTAACTGAATCCGTGAACCAAACCCTGTTTACCAACTTTGAATTAATAAAAACGAGGGGAATGATTTTCCCCCCATCCAAATATTGTATTTTTCGCCGAATTCTGTCTGGAAACTTCAGCCTGGTTGATCTTTGTCCTGAAGTTCCGGGTGAGCATGAAATTTATAATTAATCCAGGGTAATTAGTCGGAATTTCTATTATCCTCTTTTAATTTCTTAATTACCTTAACTGTTTCGATATAATCGTCCATAAGGAAGTCGATATGTCTCCAGATTCCTCTTACAATCATTGTAAGCGTCAACAATCCCTTCCGCAATTCATCCGTATTAATATCAGGATCCTCAAATTTATTTATCAGGGCATTTAACTCATCAAGCACTCCTTCAGGATTGGTGAATAATTCATTTTTGGCATTCATAGTTTGAGATTTTAGATCAATGTAAGATAGACAAAAATATGAAAAAATACAATTTATATTTTAGCTGGAACCAGTTCGCAGGGAGGCAGGTTGAGGTTTGATTTACGACAGGTAAAACAAAAGTTAAACAGAAAATTTTAACCTATTCTTCCCGTGTCAGTGTAACATTATAGAAGTGTTCGGCATGGATGGGGATACCTGCTTCCGTAATTCCTTCCAGTGTACATTTGATCCGGGTATACCGGTCACCATTATAAAATTTTATCTCTGCCGTACCATCTTCTTCAAGATGCAATTCAGGTTCCCAGTGAATGGTCTTGCGGAGGTCAGGAATTGTGCTTCTCCTTTTTTCTTCCGTATCATATATGGGTTTATAAAACTCCTTTGCAATAGCGAACTTTTTGATTGTTACAGGATTTTTCCATTTGCGGCTGATATCCCTTTCGCTGAAAGGTTTGGTCTTAACATCAATAACATACTCTATTCCATAACCATATAAAGCCTGAACTTCAGGTCCCTCGATAACCGTATACTCATCAATCTCCTCAGGAAGTATGTAATAGGCATAGCTGTAATCCGGGACCTTAACCGGCAGGCTCATTCCACCACCAATATATGTAAACTGCAGAACTCCGTCAATACAATAATACACCGGAACTTTGCCCGGATTAGGTTTTCTAACAAGGCTTTCCAGATCTTCCATGTCTATGGCCAATATAAGTTCATCCGGGGTGGCTTTTCTTTTGTTAAATGCAAGATCTGCAGTACTTAATTCTTTCTTTTTGACGGTTTTGGTTATGATTACCTCTTCCAGCCAATGGTGGTTTTCAATGCTGAGGGAAAAATGGTCCTGGAACCTGTCCTGATTAAACACCGGTTTGGTCCGGTCTCTGCCCAGGCTGTCGGTCAGGTATTTCAGATACGCTGTAATATTATTCTCAAAAGCTGAGGAATCCAGGCGGATCGATAAGTTACTTTTTCCATTTCTGTCTTCTGCATACAAAAATATCCCGGTGTTGAAATCTGAAGAATATTCCGGAAGAAAGGAAAACGCTCCGTCTTTATCAACAGGGATGATGGTGGTATTACCTCCGAAAAAAACATTGAGAGATCCGTCTGTTGCCTGACT
>CAZRHW010000120.1:0-6786 GCA_964599785.1 uncultured Bacteroides sp.
AAGGAAACGGCTTTCATGCTTTTTTAATAACGCAACAGAATCTTCGAGGTCAAGGATAACTCCATCAGGATGATGAGTACCGGCATTCAGCATGAGTTTGGGTGTGTTGCCCGGCAGATATAAACGCGTAAAGCGGTATCGGTCACGACTGGTCGTCAGCATATTATCAGGAAGAAGGGGTAACAGAAATTCTTGGTCAGTATCAATGAGTTGTCTGATCGCTGCTTCTGTCCGGGCAGCCAGGACAAAATCGAGAGAACCACTGTCATGTATGGATATGCTTGCATGCCGGATTGTAAAAAAGGACAACATTTCATGAACCAGCGAACGCATCCGGTTTCCATACAAACGACCGACCTTGCTTTCAAGTGCAATTTTTATTCCACCCGATGAAGTTAGTTTCACCTCAACAAGGCAGTCTGAACGGATATCCTCGCCATAATTTCCGGCAACTGCTTTCTTTGTCATGTATTCTTATATAAATTATGATAACAAAGATAATAAATAGCTGGGAGCTGGGAACTGGGAACTGGGAACTGGATACTGGGTACTGGGTACTGGGGAAATCCATGGTGGAGGTCAAACTATGAGTGACCCATTACGAAGTACCGTGAAATGGTGCACATCGGGAAACAACCCCGAATAGGGTCTGAATATAAATTTTAAAATAAGTTGCTATTCTTTCCCGCAGAATTCGCTTAATACACCAAACGTAGATTTGGGATGGAGAAATCCGATCATTAATCCCTCGGCACCTTTTCTCGGTTGTTTATCAATCAGTTGAATCCCTTTATTTTCAGCTTCTCTCAAAGCTTCTTCGATATTTTCCACCGCATAGGCAATATGATGAATACCTTCTCCCCTTTTTTCAATAAACCTGGCAACAGGGCCTTCAGGATCCATCGATTCAAGAAGTTCAATCTTTGTCTCTCCAATGGTGAAGAATGCAGTTCTGACTTTCTGGTCTTTCACCTCCTCAATAGCATAACATGTAAGACCAAGGACCTCTTCATAATAGCCGATAGCCTTTTCAAGGTCTGAAACGGCAATCCCAATATGTTCTATATGTGTTATCTTCATAATATAGTCAATTAATCAAAGTTGCCAGTTACAAGTTACAGGTTATAGGTTTATATGTTTAATTATTATACATTGTTATTTAATAACTTGTAACCAGCAACCTGTAACTTGCAACCTGAGTTAATGAGTATCCATACGTGCATCATAAATCACCTGCTGAATGGCCGGCCTGATATTCATATTGTATAGTTTCTCATTATCCTGGTCGGGATGAACACGGTTTGAGAGGAAAATATAGACGATCCCGCTTTCCGGATCAGCCCATACGAATGTCCCGGTAAATCCCGAATGCCCAAAACTTTCCGGAGAAATACTTTTGCATCCGGGTCCCTCTTTCTCCGGATCAGGTTCCGGCTTGTCAAATCCAATTCCCCGTCTGTTGCCTTCGGTAATATATGGGCAGGAATTAAACACATCAAATGTACTGTCAGAAAAAAACCTCATTCCACCATACAAACCTTTCTGAAGGTACATCTGCATGATTTTAGCCAGATCATTGGCATTACTGAATACTCCGGCATGACCGGCAACGCCTCCCAACATCGCTGTCCCGGGATCATGTACATACCCCTGCAGCAATTGTCTTCTGTAATAAACATCATTTTCCGTGGGAGCAACACGATCTTTCGGAAATCTTTGCAAAGGCAGGTAACCTGTTAAATTCGTTCCCAGCTTTTTATAATAATTGTTGTAAACATATGAATAAAGGCAGGTATCAGTGATCTCCTCAATGACCTGCTGACTTAAAATCAGCCCCAGATCGCTATACACATATTTTTTCTCACCTGAAAGTTCCGAAGTGTATATCCAGTAATTAATCGAGTCCCTGTATATCCTGTTCATGAACATACCCTCAGCAACCTGATATGGGTACTCCTCGGAGAATTTATCAGAATAAGCATTTTCAACATACCGCAGATTTTTGTTCAGATATGCACCCTCTGAAAGACGAAAAGGATACCTGGGCGATAGTTTGTTACTGAGCAATGGATCATCAGGATCCATCGTTTCAAGGGTATGATAATAAAAAGGTATCCATGCACGCAAGCCCGCACAGTGGGTTAAAATATCCTTGATGATCAGCTCCCCTTTATCACAGGTGTCCAGCCAGGGCAGATAATCTGATAATTTACCGTTAATATCCAATAATCCCCTGTCAACCAGCCTGATAAGAGATGGAAGCGTTCCTGTGATCTTGGACACGGATGCGACATCATACATGTCTGTCAGAAGAACAGGACGTTTTTTGTCATAGGCCTGATAACCAAACGAATGATGATAAAAAACAATACCATTCCTGGCCGCAAGGATCTGACAGCCGGGATATGCTTTCACCCGGATACCATCCAGGGCAATAGAATCAATTTTATAGAGTATCCTGGAATCGATTCCTGCTGATTCAGGTAATGAATATTTCAGTCTGATTGCATCCGGGGTGGAGATCCCATCCCCCGCCTGACAGATACCCTGAACACTTACCGGCAGTTTGCCCAAAGCAGGAATTCCCCCAAAAATTAATTGCGCAGCAAAACATTTTGTCAGAGGATTATCTTCATATTCCATGATCAGCACGCCGAACTGATCAATATTCCTGAACCTGCTCAGGCAATATGGATTGGCAAATACATTTAATATCAAATTTTTACGAGATGCTATCCGTTCAATTAGTTGAATGGTCTCATCAGGTATGCCATACTTCCTGCTAACCCGCATATCAGTGTGGTGAATACCCACAATGACCAGGTTAAATGGTTCGAAAAGTTTTAAAAGAGAATCCGGGCTGATTTCAACAATATCGTCTGAAAGATGAAAATGATGAACATCAGCATATAATTCAAGATATTGCTGAAAATCATTCAGGGTATCCTCTCCCAGTGCAAGGCTGGCTATTTTAAGTGTATCAAGCCGTTTGAGCGGAACCATATCCCGGTCGTTAACCAGTAATGTGAGCGCATTTTCAACCAGCCTGGTTTGCAGCAATTTAAAACTATTTCTATTGAGATCATCGTAAATACCGTCTATATCAACAGGTTGATAATGATCCAATCCAACCCATTTTTTTGCCAGGAGAATTCGTTTACATCTCCTTTCAATTTCATCTCTCGGAATATTGCCTCTTCTTACTTCGCGTTTTATGTCCCGGATAGCTTCTTTAACATCCGGTGGCATAACGAGAATGTCATTGCCTGCCAGTACAGCCTGAACCGCCAGTTCACCGGGATCATAACGATCACTGACCGCTTTCATATTCAGGGCATCAGTGAACACAAGTCCTTTAAAACCAAGTTCTTCCCTGAGCAAACCGTTAATGATCTTTCCTGACAGCGAGGATGCACAATCGGGAGTTGAATCAAGCGCAGGAACATGTAAATGTGCAACCATTATACCGGTTATACCATGTGAGATACATTCCCTGAAAGGGATCAGTTCGTTGTTATCAAGATGCTCTTTTCCATGCGGGATAACCGGAAGTGTATAATGCGAATCAGAATCCGTATCACCATGCCCGGGAAAATGTTTTGCCGAACACAACAACCCGTTATCCTGCATTCCACTCATGTAGGCAAGGCTTTTCTGAACCACATTGTCTGTCTGCTCCCCGAACGATCTGCTGTTGATTACCGGATTGGCCGGATTATTATTAATATCCACCACAGGGGCAAAGTTTACATTTACACCTATGCGTTTAAGCTGAAGTGCGATATCCCGTCCCATCTCATAAATCAGTGAATCGTGCCGGATAGCCCCCAGCATCATCTGGCGCGGATAGGTAAGGGTGCTGTCAAGCCTCATCCCCAATCCCCATTCTGCATCCAATGCAATCAAAAGAGGTGTTTTACTGACCGATTGAAAATGATTGGTCATAGCTGCCTGCCTGACGGGCCCACCCTGAAAAAAGACAATACCACCTATTTCGTCCTTTTTAATGATATCTGCAATTTCTTCCTGATGCTCCGGTCCGCGGTTTGAATATGCTGCTATCATGATCATCTGGGCAACCTGTTCGTCGAGGGACAGGGAATTAAACACTGAATCAACCCACGATGAAGCAGAATCGAGAAATGGTGGATCGGCAGGATAGGATTTATCCCTCACAGGAATGATCGGATTGAAGCTTATGCTGACAAATACCAGTGGTAAAAGAGCCAGGAAAAAAAAGAACCGGAAAAGTCTTTTATGATAATTGTTCATGGTCGTTTATGAAATTAGTCGTGATGAATGAGCATGGAGCAGGGAGTACTGCACGAAATTAACATTTCGAACAAAATAATACTAACAGGCATATGAATTTGTAAATTCGTGAATTGGTAAATTGGTGTGTTTGTGCATAGAGTTAGGAAGTGTGTTATAACTTATTAAAATACTTAACCGCAAAGGGCGCAAAGGATTCGATAAGTTCGCAAATCTGTTTGCTGACAGGCAGGGAATTGATATTCAAGGATAATTTCTGGCATTCTATCCCTCCATCCCTCCATCGCCCTTTCGCCTTTTCGCCCCCTCCTTACCTAATCCCAGAACCATGCACCATGCTCTTAGCTCTTAGCTCTTAGCCATCCCCCTCCCTCCTTCTGATAAAGCCTGATAAAATTCTCAATTGATCTGTCATATGTTCGCTCAGCATGATCAGGGAAGTAACATGCCGGCAGTTCTCCCATGCGCCTGTGATAATGCAGGCAATCACAGCATGATCCCTGTTTACTGCAGGGATAGGTACAATTACAGAATCGGGAGTTTGAATCCTTTTTACATTCCATGGATTATTAAAATAACGTGAACTTAATATTAACTCTTTTCTATTTCATATTTAACAATTTACATTATTCAATAGCACAACACGTTAATAGATAATAGATATGAAGATAAGGTCACGGAGAACCAAAGAGGGAAAAAAGGGGCCACATAGCATTAACAGATATATTATTCCCGGAATAGCTTTTCCATGATTCCTTCAGGTATGGCGGCTTTATTAACTATAAAGGCAATTGTTTTATATCTGACATACGGATCGGAAACATACAAATAGCCGTTATAGGGGCTGCCCGTTATTCCCCAGGAATTCTTCACGAGGAAATATTTATTTCCCTGCTGGTCGTGAGCCAGCCCTGTTATGTGCATCCCATGGTCATCGGTAGTGGTGTAATTATTAAACCCTGCCTGCCTGAGATCCTGGGTTATTACTTTTTCCTGAACAGGCCCGTTAAAACTGTACAGGAGCTTTTCTTTTTCCCTCTCCGTCAACCCCTCCCACTTTTCTTTTTCTTTTCCTGAAAGATTTGCCGGGTCGGTATCAGGGATTACTGCCACACCATTTTGCCAGGAAAATCCCTTCTCACTGATATCAGCAGACCATGCTATTGTATAACCATTTTCAAGTGCATGATACATGACTTCCATCATTTCATCGAGGGGAAGGTTATAAACGCTCCCCCATGCCCAGTTATCGGGAACTTCAAGGATGAATTGCTCATAGAAGGGGTGATGGGTAAATGATGATATCTCAATATAATCATCAGGATTCAGATCAAGCATTCGGGCAAAAGATTCCGGCGTATATGCTTGTTCGTTGTATTGGAATTGAGCAGGAATTTTGCCAAGGTATGAATCCAGCAGACTTAAATATCCATCGTACCATACAGGTGTGAGCTTCCGGTTCTGATTCTGAATAATATCAGCAACATAACTTTTCAGCAGGTTATCCATTTCCGTATGAATATGGTTTTCTTCCCCTATATTCAGTCCGCTGTATACTTCATCAGGAACAATGCCATAAGTTGATATGACATGGAAGACATCATGAAAAAATCCACCTCCTGCAAAATTGATCATTCCGTGCATCCTCACATATTTAACAGCTTTTTCTTCATAAATACGTCTTACAACGTACATTTCAGAAAGATCATATTCTCCCCTGCCGCGTCTGATCAGTTCCGATTCAAGCATGGACAGGACAGAGAAACTCCAGCAGGTGCTTGAGAGGTATTGATTTTTTATGGATGTGGCAGGCTGGTCTGTAACTATGGTAAACTGGTAACCCTCATTAATTTCCGGTGCCTGAGTATATCCGGGTAACCAGAAACAGATTATTAATAATAAGAACAAAACACCTTGCAATAATTTTCTTTTCATTTTACTGATAAATTATTTTATTAATGCTTCCTGTGATCAAACCAAAGATATTGATATTTTTAAATATACAGGGCATTGCCACGGTGCGGTTCTGCAAAAAAATCTATCATTCAATCACTTAGTTATTTCAATCGGTCACCGGGCTATGTTATATATCTTTTATTTTTCCAATATTTTTAACTCTGTTCTCCTGTTTTCCGATCTGCCGTCTTCAGTATCATTGCTGGCGATTGGTTTTGTCAGGCCATAGCCCACTGCTGTCATTCTCACCGGTGATATCCCGTGTTCACTCAGGTATGTTTTGACTGAAACAGCGCGTTTTTCAGATAATCCCTGATTATATTCCGGTGTACCGGTATTATCTGTATGGCCACTTATCTCGATTACCAGTAATGGATTTTCTTTCATTAACTGAATAACTTTATCCAGTTCAATTTTCGACCGGTCTTCCAGTTTATATGAATTATAAGCATAGAAAATATTTCTGAGGATAATTGTTTCACCTATTTTTATAGGCTGAAGAGGTATATCTTTCAGGTAAGGTTCGCTTCGTTCATAGACCTTTTCAAGTGAAAAATG
>CAZRHW010000121.1:0-6746 GCA_964599785.1 uncultured Bacteroides sp.
TAGTTGGCCTGATCTGTGCAGCGAACACGGATTGAGTAAACATTTTTCAGCGTATAATCAAATATCTCCGCAGCCAGGAGCATATCTCCCAGGATAGTAAAGCTGATGTTATCATCATCCCCTTCACCGCTCACCAGTGAGTAGGTATGTGTATCGAGGGAATCAGCATCTGTTGTGCTGAACCGCCCGATAAGCATACCATACATGTTATTTTCATCAAGGCTGTTATTGGTAATCATGATGGTATCCGGTGGATTCTCCCCTGCCTGGAGCCGGTTATCATCCATATTTGACATGGAATGAGAGTAGGGCCCTGAATCTGCCTTTTTCCCATTGCCTGTGGGGATGCATGGGGATGGTTTCTCAACAGCTACACGGTAATAGAGTTCACCTGATAAAGGTTCCGGGTCAGTCCATGAATTGAGTGAACTTGGCATGGCATCGATCACAGTGAAATTTGTACCGGTGCTGCTTCGGTATATATTATAAGTCTGATAATCGAAGCCGTAATATTTATCCCATGCAAGCTGTGTAGATTTCAGTTCAGGGTTTGTTGAAACCAGCAGGTGAATTGTTTTATGAGGATTGCACAGGTCAAGGTTGGTTTCATAACCTGAAGTATCCACCCCGGTAATTTTGTAAATGTATGCCCGTTTGGTTGGATCGGCGGTGGTATCTTCATAGAGGCTCAGGCTGCTGTAAGGGATTGTGCTCATTAAATCATAAATCCCGGCGGCGGTGCTTTCCCTGTAAATATTAAATGCGGTTAATGGTGCCCCGGAACTTTTCTCCCATATTACCATGTTGTTGCCGGTGATTGTGCTGACAGTGACCATGCAGATTTGTGGGGCTAAATAGATGATTGCAGGACTTGTCATGATTTCACCACATGAATTGGATATCATGCAGGTATATGCTCCCTCCTGATCATAACCTGGTTTTGATACTGAATAGTCAGGTAATAAGGCTCCAGACAGGTTTAAATTATCCTTCTTCCACTGATATGAAAGCGGAGCTGTACCATCAACCGACACATGAAGTTTCAAAGGATTATTTATATTAATCCATTGATTTTCCGGACTGGCCAAAATTTTTGGAGGAATTTTGACTACCAGCAGTACATTAGTGCTGTTTTTTGAACCATATCCATTTGCTGCCGTGCAACTATACATACTCTCATCATCTGATGTTACCGGATTAATAACCAGGATTGAATCATGTGCTCCGGAAATGGGTTGATTATTTTTATACCACTGAAAATATGCTGGTCCGCTTGCACGCACCATAAAATTTACACTATCACCCACGCATGCTAATTGGTTTGACGGCTGGTAAATTATTTCCAGCGGACTGGCCTGGCTTTCATATGCACCTATATCTATTCTGCCATAATTGATCCTGTTATTGCCTGCAATATCTTTATCTGAAAGTTTCAGTGAAGATATGTCCGGTGTACCCTTGTTAATATTCGGGGACAAATCTGACAATGACCAGTCGGAATATAATGCATCATATTCTATTCCACATCCGGCCGTAGGATTCCTGAACATCGGAGTCGAGTCTATTATTCCTATAAAATCTCCCGGATAATACTGAATATTAGTCCCTGATTCTCCTCCTTCAATATTATTATTGTAATAATTAATTTTTTCAATAGCCCAGCATTGAAGTCCGGGCCATCTGTTAAAGGAATTTCCCCGGAATACAGAATTATAAATTGATATATAGGAATTCCACAGTATCATACCACCACCATAGTTATTACATACAGTGTTGTTTGAAAACAGGGGTTTCCCTCCCTCCATCCGGATAGCGGCTTCATCCCAGAATGAAAAATTATTGCATACCACATTATTCTGAAAAACAGGATTAGATTTTTTAATTTGTATCCCACTTCCCAAATTTGCAGAATTGTTAATAATAAAATTGTGTGAAATAATTGGATCTGAGTAATCATCGCAATTTATTCCACCACCACTCTGAGCAGCCCGGTTTTTATATATTATATTGCTTGAAATAATTGGGTCGGAATTCATCTCAATATTGATCCCTCCGCCGTCAAGAGCCTGGTTATATCTTATGGTGCAGTTTTTAATAACCAGGTTAGAGAAATATTTGATTTTTAAAGCACCACCCTTAGGAAATTCGGGAGTCCAATCCGGATTATAATCTTTCGCATACTCCAGGATACAGTTTACGATCCATGAGGTATCATTATCACTCATGATGTTTTTTGCACCGTATTGGCTGTCATCAAAAACAATCCCTTTCCAGCTCCCGGAAGTTGTATCTATATTTGAAAACCCTGAAGTATCATTAATGGTGAACAAAATTGGATCTGTTTCTGTGCCGATAGCCTTAAGGGTACCCTGGACATTAAGCAAATAATTTCCCTGGAATTCAACACGGCAACCCGGAGAAATATCCAGTGTAATGCTGTCTTTAATCAGAATGTCTTCTTCAACTTTGACAGTATCAGCAATCCACCTTGTATTTTTTGATATGGTATCTTCTGCTGTTAATTTTGAAATATGTGCCTCATTTGCACCGATATCAATTATGCCATGCCTGATCCTCGGATTATTCCAGAGATCTGTATTTGAAGACAGTAATTTTTTAACTGCATCACTCCCGTTATTAATTGCCATGGATGAATCTGACAGGGACCAGTCCGCAATTAAAGCATTATATTCAAGACCACTGCTGTCTGTCGGATTGTTGAAAAATGGATCCTGGTTATAGATTTCTTTCGTATTACCCTCATAAGTGACATTCACATCTGTATGTATACCTGACAAACTATCCTGGATGATGCAGTTATAAAAATTTGGTTTAGAGGTTACGTGTGCAATGAATATTTGTTCTAAAACATTTTCACTTTCTGCTAATGAAGTGTTTCCCCAAAGAACATTATTTACAAAATCTGAATTAGACAATCCCCAGACATAAATTCCTCCTCCTGCATAAGTTGCATGATTATTGCCTATTGTATTATTATAAACTTTTGGGGATGAAATCCAGATGGATATTCCACCCCCTCTGTTTGATGTATTATTAGCGATAACGTTTCCTTCCAGAATATCTTCAGTTTGTATTAAACAAATGCCACCTCCATCTCCTATTATTACTTTATTATTTACAATCTTGTTATTAACAACTAAAAAGTGGCTGTTAGAAAAGTTCAGTGCACCTCCGTCTATATATGCTTCATTTTGCACGAAGGTATTTTCTGAGAATGTTCCGGACCATGGTCCTGAATCACCAACATAAATAGCACCTCCCGTAGATGCTTTGTTTTGAGAGAAATAACAATTATTAATCTGGGGACAAGAGTATACCGAGAATATTGCTCCGCCACAGTTTTTAGCCTGGTTGTGTATAAACTCACATTTGAAAAAATTCATTATACGCCCGGATTGTGCATTTAAATAAAATGCTCCTCCATCACCATGACTTTCGCTGGCAGCTTTGCTGAATTCAAATCTGCAGTAATGGAAAAAATCAAAACCTTGCGAACCATCCGCATAGTAACTGATCCCATTCCATCCTCCTGAATCGGATTCAATATCTGAAAAACCGGTGGTATCATTAATCGTAAAAATAATCATGCTGTCAGGTTTCCCTATAGCTGACACCTGTCCATTAACACTTATTTTATAATGTCCCAGGAATTGGATATATACACCCGGTTTGATCGTTAAAGTAGCTTCCGCACCTATATACAGATCACCCTTAACTTTCACAGTATCAGCCGACCAGGTTGTGTTTTCAGTGATATTTCCGGAAACCTCAATGGTTTGAGCACTGGAATTAGGATGAACAATAAAAAGTGCCAGTACAGGCAACAGGAATAAGTATATTTTTTTCATGGGGGAGGAGTTATGAAATAACTGAGAAAAATTACGAAAATGGAATGAGATTATCAATGGGTGTAGAGGGAATAATTTAGATATTAACCCTGCATGAACGAACTATTGAGTAAAAGTAGGCAGGGATTAAAATCTGAAATTCGAAATTCGAAAATCGAGAATCGAAACAAAATCGAGAAACGAAAATCGAAATAAAAACGAAAAACGAAAGAAGAAACAAAATCTCTCACTTGAATCCAAATCCATCCGAAACCAGGAACCAGGAACCATTATCCCCCGGTTAACTACCGGATTTACATCTCCTTCTATATATTACTGCCGATTGACAATAGGCAGAACTCATTCAATCCATTGCCAGTTTAACGGAAGGTCTCTCGCCACGATCATGAAAGTGATCAGAGTTCCAGATCTCTGATTGTTGTCGGTGATAACGAGTTCCCTCCTCACTTCGTTCGTCGGGATGACTTGTTTCAAAATACGATATTCACTGCTCCCTGCACCTTTTGCCCGATGCCAGAACCATTGCGACAATTGCTACTATTGCGACTTCATCTTTATTAACCTCAGCTTTCTTCATTCAACCTATATCCGACAACAGACCGAAAACCATTATTCCACGATAACCTTCCTCACCACCCTTTGATCATCGAGTTGAACCGCAATGAAATATGTTCCCTGTGGCAGGTCTGTCAGGTCAATCCTGGTCTCGGGCTGATGGGCCGGATCATTTATCTCTTTGGTATAGACGACACTGCCAACGATGTTGAGGAGTTGAACTGTTACCGGAGAAGTGACTCCTGTGAACCTGATAAATAATGATCCTGTTGCAGGATTTGGATAAATATCAATCATATCGCTTCCTGGAAGCACTTCAACTGAACTGGATTTAAAATATACAGTGTCTGAATAATTCGGGCAGTCATTCACATCAGTAACATACACAAAATAATTCCCTGATTGTACAGGATAATACATGTCGGCTGTTGCCATATCGATGATATTATTATCCAAATACCACTGGTATGATATGATATAGGGATTATTAATCCTTAATGCATCCGGTTCCGTGATAATGGTTACGTGAGTGAGAGGGTGGATCCATAAATTTACCGTATCCGTATCTGTACAGCCATTTTCATCTGTTATTGTTACAAAATACTGTCCGGTTCCTGATACTGACAGGGTCTGGCCTGTACTCATATCAGACCACAGGTAGCTAAGTGCTCCGGCACCTGCATCCAGCAGGATGGATCCATCGGTGCAATATGTTTCATCGGGACCAAGGTTTACAACGGGACCACCAAAAGTAACCTTCACGCTATCTGTATAATTATAGGTATTATGTGTGATTGTGACACGGTAGTATGTATAAGCACTACCTGTTTTACTAACCGTAATGATCTGAGAAGTCTCACCAGTGTTCCACAAATAGGAATCAAAACCTGCCCCCGCATCGATCTCAATCTGGGTGTTATTGCAGATTGTCGTATCTTCCATCATAAGGGTGTAATATGATTCGGTGAACTCATCGGCACCGATATCCGGCCTTACAGGATCCCTGGGTTCTCCGTCCATATCCCGGTCGACTTCAGCTATTGGAGTACCGCTTCCGTTTAACAGCAGCTGGGAAATATGCAAATCGGTATCAGCAGCAAATATGGGATCAACGGAATATGAGTCAAGATCTTTGGAATATGTGCTTTGCCAGGTCTGAAGGTCGGGAATGTATTCATTATGATAAATGAATTTACTGCCATTTGCGTAATAATCATTGTAATCACTGGCAAAACTACCGGCATCTGTTGTATAAATCACCAATCCCTGTGCCTGGTTGCTGAAGATATTATTCGTGACGAAATTACTTCCTCCACCGTTCTGTTGATTAAAGGGGCGGCTTTCGGCTGCGGTGCCAAAGATGTTGACACTGTTGTAATAGATCCTCTGCCACGATGTTGCATCAATCGCAATTCCTGCTGATTTTGCTTCGGCATGAAATGAAATGCTGTTGTTGGCAATCAGTCCCATTGAAGTATTTTGTCTTGAACAACTGACAAGGAAGATGCCGACCCAATCATATTTAACAGGATCACTATGGATGATCGTGTTATCTGAGATAACAGGAGCATCCTGGTATTTCATGTATACAGCGGCAGTATACTGGTTATTAAATTGATTACCCTCGATCATCAGTCCTGATTCAAGCAGGGACCCGCTCTCTCCGAGCATGTAAATGCCCACATTGCCGCCGGTGACCAGGTTATTCTTAATCAGGTTGTCATTATCCTGGCTTCCTGAAGAATAAATGACCATTCCCTTTTCTTCTATACCTTCAAATATGTTGTTGGCAAGGACATTGCCTGTGGCACCATTCGTAAACTCGATAATATTTGCATAGGTTGAATCCAGGGCTTTGAATGTCATGTTTTCAAAGACCATATATTTTGCTTCATCAAACTTAACCGTATAATTACCAGGTGCTGTAGCTTTGAATTCAAGAACGACATCGGTGCTGTCACCGGATTCCGACCGGAAAGTGACCGTGCTGGTCGCGGAAACATCCGGGATTTCAGGGATGATAAGCTGTTCATTATATGTCCCGCTTTCCACGATAAATGTAACGGGTCCCTTAAGGCCGACAGGGGAGATAGCATCTACAGCTTCTGTAAATGACAGATAATCACCGGAGGGACCAATGGTATATTCGCCTGCAAATAACGATGCTCCAAAGAATTCATCGGCACCGATATCAGGAAATTCAGGATCCCTGGATTCACCGTCAATGTCTGTAGTTACTTCGGAAAGGGGAGTGCCGATGTTATTCAGCCATGGATCGGTCGTATGCAGGTTCGTGCCTGAAAGAAATTTCGGCTCCCTGAA
>CAZRHW010000122.1:0-6735 GCA_964599785.1 uncultured Bacteroides sp.
TGTTTTCAATTCCTGTAAACCAAAGACAGAAGTGGCTGGCCCCAACCAGCTTACCCAGGCTGAAATTGATGACGGCTGGGTTCTTCTGTTTGATGGAGAAACTTCCAACGGCTGGCGAGCTTATGGTAAAGATGCATTTCCCGATTCCGGGTGGGTCGTGGAAGATGGTACACTGCACTGTCTTGAATCAGGTCAGGGTGAAGCCGGTGGTGCCGGTGGTGACATCATATATGATAAAAAGTTTTCAAATTTTAAATTGAAAATGGATTGGAAAATAAGTGAAGGTGGAAACTCAGGTATCTTTTACCTTGCCCAGGAAGTTGAAGGTTGGCCAATCTGGAAGACAGCCCCCGAGCTACAGGTACTGGACAATGAAAGACATCCTGATGCTGAACTCGGTACAGACGGGAACCGCAAAGCAGGTTCTTTATATGACCTTATTCCTGCCAAACCACAAAATGCCAAACCGGCCGGTGAATGGAACACAATTGAAATCATGGTTTGGGACGGCACCGTTGTGCATAAGATGAATGGTGAGACAGTACTTGAATATCACCTGTGGACGGATGACTGGAATAATCTGGTGGCCAACAGCAAATTCCCTGAACTGAATCCCGACTGGGCTAAGGTTGCCAAGGAAGGATACATTGGTCTTCAGGATCATGGCGACGATGTCTGGTACAGGAATATTAAAATCAAGGAATTATAAAACAGAAATGTTTGGATCAACTGTCCAGGAACAAGCCCTGTCACGGGCTGGTTGTTTCTTTTAAATAATAAACCAATACTATAAAAAATGAACTCATCAAGAAGAAAATTTCTGGTTAACCTTTCAGCTACGGCGGCAGGTATAACCGCCATACCGATGCTATCGGCATTCTCTGCTTCCCCCTCACGGGGACAAGGATTATTTTTTAAAATTTCACTCGCCCAATGGTCGCTTCGTCAATCTTTCTTCGGTAAAGATATGATGAAAGGAATGGCTTATTTCCGGGAACCACCGGCTACAGATCGGGAGACTACGCTCCCCGGGGAAAAGGATCCTCTTGATTTTCCAATTATTGCCCGGAGGGATTTTGGTATCGATGGCCTCGAATACGTGAATACCTTCTTTTTTAGCCGTGCAAGAGACGAAAAATATCTCACAGAACTAAAAAAACGATGCGATGGTGAAGGAGTGACAAGTGTTTTGATCATGTGTGATGAAGAAGGGAATCTTGGCGATCCCGATGAGGAAAAGCGAAAATTAGCTGTTGAAAATCACCATAAGTGGATTGAAGCAGCCAAATTCCTTGGTTGCCATTCTATCCGGGTGAATGCCCGAAGCCGGGGAGAATATGACGAACAGATGAAACTGGCAGCAGATGGCCTTGCGATGCTATGCGAATATGGTGATAAATTTGGGATCAACGTGATCGTTGAAAACCACGGGGGATTATCAAGCAACGGTAAATGGCTCGTTGGGGTCATGGAAATGGTCAATCATCCACGATGCGGAATACTTCCAGACTTCGGAAACTTCAGGGTGAGTCGTGAAGAAGAATATGATAAGTATGAAGGCGTGAAGGAATTTATGCCATGGGCCAAAGGAGTCAGTGCCAAATCCCATAATTTTAATGAGGAAGGGGATGAGGTAGATACAGATTTTTATAAAATGATCCAGATTGTCAAAGATGCAGGGTATACAGGTTACATCGGAATTGAATATGAAGGGGCAGATCTCAGTGAATATGATGGAATCATTGCCACTAAAAAACTCCTGGAGAAAGCCGGGGCAGCAGTGAGTTAGAAAGTCCTCAAGTCTTCAAGTCCACGAGTCTGCAAGTCAGTGAGACTGACATTTTGCAAGCGAAGCGAAGCAAAATGTCTAAGTCGAACTGATCCTGAGGGGGGTGTTTCACAACCTCAGAAAAGGCTTCACGCAAAGTCCGCAAAGGAAGCGCTAAGGTCGCAAAGTGTTGATTAACAGACATCTATATTTTGCACACGTGATGCTTTCTTTGCATCCTTTGCGTGAAAAATTTGTTGTGACACAGTCCCGAAGCAAAATGTCCAAGACGAACCGGACTAAGGTTCAGAATTTTCAAGTAACGATTTCACCAGTTCCCGCTCTTTCCATAGCACACATCCGCCACCCTTTTCCTTTGACAATTCCGGTATGAGCCTTATTTTCTCACATAATTTTGATTGCAGGGCATCTTTAAGAGAGTAATCTCTCACATTTATATCTGAAAATGGCGCAAATGGACAGGGTTCCAGGTCTCCTGCTGCATTGATGTGAACAAAGCCTCTTCCGGCTGAAAGACAGCCACCAACATCATCTTCATCCCAGGGAACGGCAATAAATAAAGAAGAATATTTAGAACGGAAATTTTGCATCATGTCTTTCATTTGAGCTCTCTGGTCAGCGGCCAGCACCCAATTGTCGGTACCTTCCTGTATTGGCGTATATTCGAGAAACATGAAAAACTTACATCCCATTCGATGACACATTTTAATGAAAGTTTCTGCCGTAATTGTCGAAAAATTCTTCCTTACTACTGTTAATGATAGGCCAAAGAAAATGCCCCTTTTCCTCAATTGCACCATTGTTTGTACTAGTTGATCAAAGGTGCCCTGGCCCCGGCGTTCGTCTGTTTCTTCCCGGTTTCCCTCAAGGCTGATCATTGGAACGACATTTTTTTGCTTTTTAAAACTATCGATCATTTTTTCATCAATTAAGGTTCCATTCGTAAAAACAAGAAAAACGATTTCCGGATACTCTTTCATGATGTCCAGAAGGACCGGTCTTAAAAAAGGTTCACCCCCTGCTATAACAAAAAACGAAACGCCAAGATCTTTTGCTTCTTCAGTTATTTGCCATAACTTTTCATCACTCAATTCATTATCCTCGGATGAATGAAATGATTTATTATAACATCCCGGACAAATCAGGTTACATTTGTTTGTAATACTGAACATTAAAATTGGTGGAACAAGATAACCTTTGAGTTTATTTTTTTCTCTTAAGTTAGCTGCCCTTTTCAACCAATAAATGGTTCGTAAAAACGTAAGCGCCTGAAGTGGATTCCTGAGCGTAATATATAAAGCATTTTTAAAAAAGACTCGAAGTGAGCTGTTGAGTATAGTCCGGTCAAAAACAGTTTTTTCCATTTGAGAACTCCCTGACCCATTTAAATTATTAAATTATAAAGATAATCCTTTCACCCCGACAAACACAATAAGGAAGTTTAGCATTATCATTGCACCAACCAGGAATTGAGAACCATTCTTCTTAGGCTTTCATATCAGCCTCATTGTCTGCCGGAGCTTTCGCGAAGGTAGGTGCCTTAGCCTTCTCCTTCAACTGAAAACCGAAAACTAATATCCTTTCTCACGTTTGAAGGCTTCTATATTCTTGGCAATTTTCTCAATCAGGCGGGCTCTCGATTCCATACTTGCCCATGCAATATGAGGAGTCAGAAGGATTTTATCTTTATCGTAGATCTTTAATAGAGGATTTTGGGAACTGATGGGTTCCTTTTCCAGGACATCAATGCCGGCTGCAGCAATTACATTATCATTCAGGGCCCTTGCGAGATCAGCTTCATTAATGATACCTCCCCTGCCGGTATTCAAAAGTATGGCACAGGGACGCATGAGCTTTAGCTTTTGATAGCTAATCAGGTTGCGGGTTGTATCAGAAAGCGGGGCATGGATTGATACAACATCGGAAGTTTTCAATAACGTGTCCAGGTCAAATCGTTTATAATTGATATTATTGTTTCTGCCAGTTGTTGAATAAAATACCACTTCCATTCCATATCCTTCAGCAATCCTGGCAACCTTCCTGCCTATATTGCCAAGACCAATGATCCCGAACCGTTTCCCTGCAAGCTCCCAAAAAGCCGGACCATGATGAGTAAAAATATCACTGCGTGCATAAGCACCCGATTTGACATAGGCATCATAATAAGAAAAACGGTTCAGTATAAACAAAAGCATAGAAAAAGTTGACTGTGCAACACTATCTGTGGAGTAAGCTACGACATTCCTGACTTCAATACCCTTTTTCTTTGCATACTCAATATCAACGTTATTCATACCGGTGGCTGCTATACAAACAAGCTTTAAGGATGGAAGGGCATCCATTATTTCCCTGGATATCAAAACCTTATTAGTGATGATAATATCCCTGCCAATACACCTTTCAACAACCTGTTCAGGTGTTGTCTGATCAAAGACCTGAACATTCCCGAGTTTATGAAGCATGTTAAAATTATCTACATCACCAATTGTTTTCTTATCAAGAAATACAATATTCATTGAAATAGTAGCTAATAATACGTTGAACGATTAATCAGGATAATATTGATAAACAGGTATTCAGAGAAACCCACCGGGGCAGGTATCTGTAAAAATCTATTCCTAAATAGAAAAATAAATTAAACAGTTTGACATTATAAATATATTAAAATTTATTAAGACTAAATTAAAATATATTGTCAGGTTTAACAGTAATTAAGAATCATTTTCGGAAAAACATCCCTGAACCCACAAAGTTCATCCCGGAATTCCATTCAGGCATATACCATATACCAGATTTCGAATTATTTTGGTCATAATCAAAAAAGACAGCATTAAACCTGAAATTTTGCCAGTCCTTACCATTCTTTTCTTCAAGATATTTAAGTGGTATTGCTACTTCAACATCAAATCCGGCAACAGTTTTTTTGGTTGCAATATTTATATTTTCAGACAATTGATCCTGCTTATCAACATCAATATCATTCTTTCTCCCTGCAGAAGGTGCAAAGGAGATATACAGAAAATCCTCACCCTGGTTTTGTCCCTTTCCATTTGAACTTATCAGTAACGGCCTGGCATCCAGATAAATACGAATTACATCCTGTACCCAGAGGGTTTTATTTTTATCCAGAATAACATCATCATCCCATACCGACAGAGCGATGTACAAATTTTCATAATCATATCGTATATCGAACTCAAAACTGCCATCATAATCTCCGATATATTCATTTACATCACCGGTTTTATAAGATGTGGAATTAACCCTGAAAGGCAATCCCTGCCATTCATCCAGCGTTCCATCTACCCATATCTTGGTTTCTGTAAAATAAGCGTATTCTTTCTTTACCGGAGCAATCCCATAAATTCTTTCAGTCTGTATTTCCCTGTCTTCCTCATACTTATATACAAACCATGCATGCATAGTGAGAGGTTCGATTATAGTTATATCAACAGGCTGTGATGAAGTCACAGGAATTGTCAGTTTTACATTTGAATTTGGTCCGACTTCCTTCTGATAGCTGGATTCTCCGGATTTCAGATATTGATTTTCATTGAAGACAAGATATGACCACATCGGATGATTATTATCATTCGCTATCCGGATTTTCAATTGTGTTTCACTAAATTGGGAATTCTCGACAAATACCGGATCAATCTGGATTTTTTCAGCATTGATCATATTAACCAGCTCCTCAGTAACAGCATTCTCATTCCATATTCCGGGCAAAAGCAAATTTGCAATTACCGGTCCTCCCTCTGTCATCGTTACCCAGACTACATGGTCGAATTCACCAAAATTCAGCCCTCTCATCTGGCTGATTCCTCCGGTGGTGGCAAGTGTAAAGTATTCTCCGTTATTTCTCTCATATTTCATATATTGATGAATATGACCGGTAAAAACGGTATGATTTCTTTTTCGAAGCAGACTTTCGATATCATTCCAATAGCCTGTATCCTCACTCAGCCATAGCGGCCGATGTAAAAATACAATGGTCCATCTAACATCAGCATTGTTATCCAGCACTTTTTTCACAAACTCAAACTGGGTTTTATCTATTCCACCAGGGTCATTACCTTTTACTATTTCTTCTGAATTCAGACAGAGAAACAGGACATCTTTATATACAAAATAATAATATGAAGGTCCATATAATTCTTTCCATACCTGTGCCATAACTGTGTTGGTATAGTCATGATTTCCGGGAATATAGAAAAAGGGTGCCTGAAGCATATCAATGAATCCGTTAAATTCTGCCCATTGCCGGTAGATTTCATCCTTATCCATTGAATAGCCTTCGATAAGGTCGCCAATACTCATCACAAATTCAGGTTGAAGTATGTTGAGCTTACTGACAGCATTTTCAAATACCCCTGGCCGATGACCGCCGGTACGATCGGCTACAACAGCAAATTGAAAATCTTCACTATGATCTATATTTTTAGGGCGACTCAAAGGGTGGACATCTCCAGGTTGATTCAGAACAGATTTCGGATAATTCAGTGTATCCTGTGCCCGTAGAAAACCTGAAAGATGAATAAGAAAAAATAAAATCAAGGATATTGATCTCATTATATGATCTGCTAAAATCCCATCAAGTTAAACATTTTTTTAATGTCACCTGTTTGAGTATATTCCCGGAAAATGAAACCAGGTTCTACAAATGTCATAACTTTCGGCCTTTCTGATACTTTGGAAATAAAATTTATCTATTCTTTAACAAATATATTAACGACAGGGTATAGCTTCGCTAATGATCCAGTCATTTAAAGTGACTGGATCCCTACATTTTTTCTCCATCCATTTATCCGCAGATTTAAGAATATCGGTCCCGGTTTCCAATGTTTAAAAACATCTTCATATCTCCTGAGCTCCTATTAAGGTTATTTCTATACCACATCTCAATGATTATTTATAAATTTATCTTATATATCTTAATATCACCT
>CAZRHW010000123.1:0-4577 GCA_964599785.1 uncultured Bacteroides sp.
TCAAAAAGATATGGTTTATTGAGAAAATCAAGCATCATGCGTTGCTTTCACATTCAAATTTAAGAAAACAAAATTAAAAAAGGGCAAAGGAGGGCCACAGAGCTTAAAGAGTACCACAGAGATTACTTTTTCTGTAACTCTCATCATATCTCTTAGCACTTTGGCCCCATTAGGTAAAAGGCCTGTCAGGTGGACTTGCCCTGTGAAATAGCCCTTTGGGCATTTGCTCCGCAAAATTTCACAGGGCGAGCTCCTGACAGGTCGAAACTCTTTTTTGATTTTAAAGACCAGCCATTTAAGGTAATCTTTAGCCACCTAATCTTCGATTACCACCAGGGTCAAGGAGATCTATCATCAGCCTCAGGCTGATTCGGGATGACTTGTTCCAATCAATGGTTTTATTATAAAGAAAAGATTATTTAACTAAATTTATTGCAGCTAATCATTTTAAATATATTTATTATGAAAACCCATTCATTTTTTATAATACTTTTTCTGATTGCAGGTCTATTGCTCTCAGCCGGTTGTAAAAAAGAACAATCAGAAGAAAAAGAATACCCCATTCAGCCTGTTCCCTTCACCAGTGTAAAAATGACAGATGATTTCTGGGCGCCGAGGATAAGGAAGAATCATGAGGTGACCATTCCCATTGCTTTAGAACAATCGGAAAAAACAGGCAGGATAAAAAATTTTAAAATCGCCGGGGGATTGGAGGAGGGTGAATTTTGCTCAATTTATCCATTTGATGATTCGGATGTTTTTAAAATTATCGAGGGTGCAAGCTATTCCCTGCAGACGACTCCTGATCCTGAACTGGAGGCATATCTAGACACCCTGATTTACTATATCGGACTGGCTCAGGAGGATGACGGATACCTTTACACCATCAGGACAATTATGGGAGATGATTCACATCCATGGATAGGAAGCAAACGATGGGAAAAGACACATATCCTGAGTCATGAGCTCTATAACCTGGGGCATATGTACGAAGCTGCGGTAGCCCATTACCAGGCAACAGGGAAACGAAATTTCCTGGATATAGCCATCAAATCTGCCGACCTGGTTGACAGGGATTTCGGTTGGGGAAAAATCGAAAACTATCCTGGCCACCAGGAGATTGAGATAGGATTGGTAAAGTTATACAGGGTCACCGGTGACCGGAGATATCTTGACCTGGCAAAATTCTTTCTCGATGTACGGGGACCTGATGGTGAAGAATACAACCAGGCCAATATGAAAGTGACGGAACAGGATTCGGCAGTTGGCCATGCTGTACGCGCCGCCTATATGTATTCGGGAATGGCCGATGTAGCCTCCCTTACCAACGACCAGGCCTATGTTGATGCCATCAGCAGGATCTGGAAAGATGTGGTATACAGAAAAATTTATGTGACCGGTGGCATCGGGGCGACAGGAGGGAACGAAGGATTTGCCGGGCCGTATGTTTTGCCCAACCTGACTGCCTACTGCGAAACATGTGCCTCCATTGCCAATGCCTTCTGGAATTACAGGATGTTCTTGCATAAAGGAGAGATAGAATATATTGATGTACTTGAAAGAACACTCTACAATGCTCTTCTCTCCGGATTATCGCTGAGTGGTGACAGGTTCTTTTATTCTAACCGCCTGGAGTCCCAGGGTAAAGACGAACGGCAGGAATGGTTCGGTTGTGCCTGCTGTCCCTCAAATATAACCAGATTTATACCATCGGTGCCGGGATATATTTATGCAAGGACAAACGACCGGATCTATGTAAACCTCTATGCCGACAATACGGCGAGTATTGACCTGGATGGCAAACAGGTTGAACTTGTCCAGCAAACAACCTATCCCTGGGACGGACAGGTGAAGGTACAGGTCAACCCGGAAGAGCCAATGCGGTTCTGGCTCTACCTGCGGATTCCCGGATGGGCACGTAATGAAGCTATCCCGGGAGATTTATACACTTTTGCAGGCCAGACAGAAGAGAAGATAATTCTGACAGTGAATGGTGAAGAACAAAATGCTAAATTGATCAAGGGGGGATATCTGATTTTAAACAGGAAATGGAAAACCGGTGATACAGTTGAGCTGGTCCTGCCCATGCCGGTAAGAAAAATTGAGGCGAATGAAAAAGTAGTGGAGGATACGGGAAAGATAGCCATCCAGCGCGGGCCGCTCGTTTACTGTACGGAATGGGCGGATGCATCTGACGGGCATGTATTGAACCTGGTATTTGATCCGCAAAGCCAGATGGAAACTCATTTTAATCCTGATCTGCTTAATGGTGTTCAGGTAATTACCGGTTCAGCAGCAAAAGCCGGAAAGACTCCGGAGGGTGAAGTCGTACTTCAGGATCCCGGAGAGTTACTCATGATCCCATATTATGCGTGGGCTAACCGGGGAGCGGGAGAGATGGTTGTGTGGATACCTATAAAATAACAATCTTCCTTAAAGCCTGCCCATCCTTCGTTCTCACCTTCAGATAATAAATACCTTCGGGTAGTTCGGTCACATCTATTGCTTCACGGATTCTGTTCACCTGCCTGAATGCTTTCATCATGATCTTACGGCCCGTGCCGTCAAATAATTCAATCCACAGATCAGTATCCTCCTGCAGGGTTAATTCTATGTATATCTGATGATCTGATGGATTAGGATAAATGAGCAGGTTACCTCCCAGATCTTCCGGATCCTGCATACCGGTCGGCGGGGCAAGATAAACGGAGTCTTCTCCCTGACAGCTATGTATATCGATTACCACTACTTTATACCAGCCGTAATTTGAAACACTCAGCTGATGACTTCCAGGGATACCATTCCATATATACTGATCGTATCCGGTACCTGCTTCGAACAGATGAGGCAATGCACCATGCGTTGTATCGTTTACACCCCCCAGGTCCGGTGCCGGATACCCATAATGGCTGACAACCAGGTCTGACGTGTCGTTTGTGGCAATAAAATCCTTATCATATATCGTATATACCCTGAAGGTATGGTCACCTTCAACGGACAGATCGAAGTGGCTTCCGAAAGAGAAATCCAATGAATCACCCTGGAACATTGCCTGGGTAATGGTTTTTTGCCCGAAAACAGGGGATTTATTATCAAGAACTGCCACGATCTGGATCTTTTCATTGAAAATAGTACGTGTTCCGTAATTAATTATCCTGATCTTCAGTTCTTCCTGATCCGATAAAATACATGCGGATACCGGGGTAAGGATCTGACTGATGCCGATATCATATATATCAAAAGTAACCTGGATCTCATCGGAGTTCTGGCAGCCGTTTGCATCCGTGATAGTTACCGAATACAGATGATCCGGTGACTGTTCCTGGTAGTTCACGGTAAAATACCTGTCTGTTGATCCGTCCTGCCACAGGTAAGCACTTTGTCCGGCCCCCGCATCCAGTGTTGTATCACTGATGTAGATGACCATATCGGAACCCAGTGATACTGTCGGATAACCCCATACAATGATGGTTTGATCGATCGTATCATTTTCCGGAATAAGGTCTTTACCGTACCCGGCAATGATAAGGAAGTGATAATCATCCGGTGTACTGAGATCGATCGTGCCGGCAGAGGAAAACAATATAGAATCACCGCTCAGGACTGTCCTGTCGATAAACAAGGTATCGAAAATAAGTGTTCCGCCGTTGATCTGGTATGTAAGCGGAATGGTATCATTCAGTTTAAGGGTGTCGGAGCCAACATTTTTGATATACACATCCAGGTTTTCTGTTGATGAAAGCCCGCATGCACTGGCCGGGGTGCGAATGTATTCAATGGCAATATCAGGGATGATGATGGTGATGTGGACAGAATCAGTATTTGCACATCTTGTGCCTTCGGTCACAGTTACGCTGTACCACCCTGTTGAATCCACGACAAGCGTCTGGTTGGATGATCCATTCTGCCACAGATAGGTATCGTAACCGGCACCCGGATCGATGGTGTAGTCAAGTGCTCTTACAACGACATCCGGTCCCAGGTCGATCTCTGTAATACCATACACTTCAATCTCAACAACTGTTGAATCGTTGAAAGTCGAATCATCATCGGTTAACAGGGTATAAGCTTTCAGTGAATATGTTTTAACATCAGAAAAATCAGCAGGTGTGGAGAAAACATATTCCAGAGTACTGTCGGGATAAACCGGATTATCTAAAACAATAACTTCTTCAACAGCAGGTTCGACATCAACGATATATCCTGCTGTAATCATATCTCCTATATGCATGGTGTCTGTCCCGAAGTTCTTTATAGTTATACCGGGCAGAACAGAATTTCCCAGTTCGCAATCCGAAACCGGCTGATTGATCCCTGTTACTCCGGCATCGGCAATCAGGTGATAGATATACGTTGTGTCACGGTAATTGCAAAACGTATTGCTTGCCGTAACATAATAGATACCATCTGCTTTTTCCGTGACATGAAATACCGAATCGGTTGAGGCATCCTGCCACAGGTAATCATCGCCAGGATTCCCGGTATATGCATCCAGCACAACAGTATCGGGGCGCACGGTATAAATCACCGGTGGCAGGAAAACGAACGGGGTCAGTTCGACATCAATGGATTTTGAA
>CAZRHW010000123.1:4677-6729 GCA_964599785.1 uncultured Bacteroides sp.
CCTTCATACCTGGTTGTCGAATCACTTGAAAAATGGAACCGGAATTTAGCGCCATTAAAATCCCGGAATATCAGGGTATCCAGGAATATCCTTGAGGTGATCCAACCGGGAGAAAAACCGGTCCATCCGTGATCTCCTTCCACGGCTTTGATGGAATCGGAATTATACCAGTTCCATCCAAAGGCATCACCATCATCTTCATTGCCCAGCCGTGTCCAGGTCTCTGCGTTATCGAGTGAATATTCAACCATTACTCCATCAGAATCATTTTCGGTTTGAAGGAATAGCTTACATTCAAAAACAGGATAGTCAATCCCGGAAAAGTCGAAGCATGGCCCCATGATCCAGGAATCTTCCAGGTTATTATAGTTCCCGGTGAGTTTGGTCACCCATGCTTTTGTTCCGGATGCGGCAGTATTGATGATCGATGCGGCAGGTGTGCCATAAGCCCAGGATGTATTGGTGCCTTCTGCCCTCCAGAAATCCCTGCTGCTTTCGAAGTTCTGGGAATAGGGTATAGTGTATGTTGGATCTATATACAGTATCGTATCAAATATGTTATTTGTGGCTTCCTCATCCACATCCAACAATGTTTCAATGATAACGTTGTAGGTGCCGGGAACAGAGAGGTCAACTTTCTTGCTGAAGTCAAATGTTGTTTCATCATTCTTTGCAATAGCCGTAGTGATTGTATCTGTTGTCCATGAAGTCCCTCCGTTAAAGGAATATCTTACGGGAATTTTGGCTGGTGTTGCTCCCGGACCGTAATTCCTGACTTTAATGCTCACCGTTTCAGCTGAGGAATGCCCGCATCCTGTACCCGGAGCAAGCAGTATAACAGGTCCTACATCATATTCTACATAATTGCCTGTTATGGCAAAGTTTTCAATATTCCAACCGGAGAAATGGTTATTGGCATTTGTTGGACCCAGGTTTATACGGAGCTTAACACCGGTTGCCCGATGAGCCTCAGGCAGGCTTAGACTGAAGAACTTCCAGTCATTATCGGTAAAAACGTTGTTATTGTTTGACCATACCTCTGTCCATGAGGAACCATTATCCGTGCTCAGTTCAATGGATGCCGTATCTGAATTTTCCACATTGAGCCAGCGGAGAAAGGATAATTTTACATCATTGTAATAGAACAGATCAGAAGCAGGTGAAGTAGCCAGGTTAACATACCTTGCAACATTGGGTTCATAATCCCCCTCTATCAATCCCAGGCCGGTAAGGTCATCCCCGATGATCATTGTATCGCCTGCGGCATATGCCGGATCCGGATTACCTATAAAGTTCCCGCCATAACCATGGGGCCTGTTTCGCTCGAAATCTCCTGAAAGCGTCCATCCCTTGTCAGTGGAAAAATCATCATAAAATATAGCCTCACGGATGATCCTTACACCTGCAGGGGAGATTTCAGATTCAGGATAGGTATCACCATTGATATTTATATAGTCTGCGTCAATTGAAAGATCGATATGATTGCCATGAATGGCATCCTCCTTCATATCGCAGGTGATCCATACCGACGTGTTTCCTGTTGGCAAACTGAGGTCTAGTCCTGAGAATAACGCTTCACCGGCAGAAAAAGAAACTGTATCATATGGCACAGCAGCATAGAAATTTTTATTTAAAAAATTGTAAAAAAGTTTGACCCCGTTTGCCGGGATATCATTATCGTAAGAATTCAGGGATTTAACTTTAATTGAGTTAAGGATGACATCCCCCGTATTCCCCTTCACACTGATATTGATCCTGAGGACAGGATTATTTTTTGAACCACCCGGGACAAAGTTTGTATTTTCCTGACTGATGGTAACCGTGTCAACGTGTCTGGTCTGCTCTCCGGTTTCAAGAACTGACACATCATCAATACATACACCCCAGCCATAATTTGTTGTTGCTTTGAATCCAAAATAACATGAATCAACGAATGCTCCTTCCGGGATTAAAATTGTCTGTTCCGTCCAGCTTGATACTACATCTGTAAATTCCCCGATTTTCCTGGCCTCAGTCCAGGTACTGTCAAAATGTGTTTTATAATATACTCTT
>CAZRHW010000124.1:0-6710 GCA_964599785.1 uncultured Bacteroides sp.
ATCTTCCAAAATGAGAAAAGTCAGACTGAAAGGCATACCCGAACCGGTTGAGATAAAAAAAGATGGTACAAAGGTTAAATATAAAGGCGAATTAAGGCCAATCTATCTTTTAAAATCATCCAAAAAGAAAAAAGGTTACTACACCTGTCGCATCGCAGGGAAACAGTTTTATGTCCACCATATTGTTGCAGAAGCCTTTGTTCCCAATACCAGACCATTAATCTACAAAATTATTGTTCATAAAAACGGGAATACCCTCGATAATCATTATTCCAACCTGGCATGGAGCAATGCAACAGAACTGTATCACCTCAGGGCAGAACTGGGTATCCCCGGTGTCGGTGATTCACAAAAAGATAAACATCACAGAAATAATTCAAGGATCTCTCACAAGGAAGCATTAAAAATAGCAAAAAGGCTGGATAAGGGGGAGCTGGCTAAAAATATCTGTAAAGAATATGATGTGTCAGAGATGTCAATCTCCAGGATCAGAAAAAGGTATTGCAAACGCAAGCAGGCCTCACCGAGATATGAAAAAACCATTAAAAAAACTGTGCTGAAGCTGGCCGAAAAACATTCGGCCCCCGAAGTTGCCAGAATTTCCGGGATTAATTACCATACGGTCTATCGCTGGCTGAAATCATCTGAGAAAATTTAGGTATTAACAACGGTTGTTGTGTACAATTTACTAACTTTATTCTTTCTTTCCATTTCCCAACCCGGATAAACTGGTTCCCGAATTCTTTGTCTCACAGTTAACTTTCTCTCATAATGAATCTGTAAGAATTAAAATTATATTTTTCTCCAATAGTTCAATGAATTGTTTTAATAAATAACTTTAACCAAAAATTCAGAATACCCATGAGAAAATTCCGTTTCCTTATTAACCTGGTTCTGATTCTGCTGTTTTCTGCGGATCAGCTTTCCTATTCCCAGGGAGTTCTTAAAAAACTTAAAGAGAAAGCTGAAGAACAGGTTATCGATAAAGTCCTGGGAGATGATAAAAAAACGGAGGATGCAACTTACCAGGAAACTTCATCTTCTTCATCCATTTCGAATACACGTGGAGGTGGATTGGTCACGACACCACCCGATGTGGAGGAAAACATCGCCGGTGCAGAGACAGCCTATAAGGATAAGAATTACGTTGATGCCCGTTATGCGATTCGTCAGGCGATCCTTGGAGTTGAAATGGAAATAGGGCACAATATCCTTGAAGGTTTTCCCGGATCGGTAAAAGGATTAAATACAGTACCCGAGGAGGATAAGGTGACAAGCGGGGGTATAGGTTTCAGCGGTCTTACCATCGAACGTGTGTACCGCGCAACAGACCAGGAGCTGCGGGTAACTGTTGCCAACGATGCAATTCTCCTGGCCTCTGTTAACATGTACCTGAGCAGTGGCGCCTATGCCACCTCTGCGGACCAGAACCAGAAAAGCGTAACTTTTAAAGGATACAGGGGTATACTTCAATATGATGAAAATTCTGGTTATACACTCAGTGTACCGTTCGGGCAATCATCCCTCTTTGTTGCTAATGGCATCAACTTTGCCAGCGAACAGGAGATCATGGCTGCTGCAGAAGAATTTGATATTGAAAAAATTAAAAAAGAATTAGGAGAACAATGAAAAAGATATTATTTATAATCCCAGTAATCCTGATTATCATTTCAGGGATAAAGGTAAATGCCCAGGATGTCCAGGCAAATATTGATAAAGCCCGGTCATCTTACAAATCAGGTGACCTTGAAAACACCCGTTTTGCCTTACAGCAGGCATTGAACAGCATTAACCAGGAAATTGCCAAAGAAATCCTCGCATTATTGCCTGAAGAGATGAACAATATGTCTATGGTGGAAGGCGGTGATGATGTCAGCGGAACCTCTTATGGATATGCAGGCTTATATGTGAACCGGTCATATGCTCGTGATACAACAGCAAGTTCATCCATAGAAATTATCAGTGACTCCCCTCTTCTTGCAGGGATCAATGCCCTTCTTACCATGCCTGCATTCGCGTATTCAGATCCCAACCAGAAACAGATTAAAATAAAAAGTTATAAAGCTATGCTCACTAAAAGTATGGATGATCAGGGTATTGCTTCCTATGATATTCAACTGCCATTCAGCAGTTCACTTCTGACTTTTAAATGTACAGGGATCCAGGAAGAGAATGAAGTGATAGGTATGGTGAATACATTACCGGTTGACAAGATTGTCAAACTTACAGAGTAGCTATTATTATATTGGGAATTTTAAGAATGTAAAGGCTTTTCGCAGATTCTCGCAGATTTTTAACGCAGATTCACGCAGAAGTAATAAACTGTAGATTAGTAATCTGCGAGAATCTGCGTTAACATTTGCGGAATCCCTGCCTGCCGGCAGGTGCGAGAAATATTTTGCTCTATTTAGAAATACTTCTTTTTTCAGGGTGTAAACATTTGATCGGTTAAATTTAAAACCATTCCCATTTTTATGGATGGCCTTTTATAACCACCAATGGGCACGGGTATGGGATTCAAGATTTTAAATCCTCTTGACTTGTATAATCCAAAAGCTTTCTTAAGTTTTGGACTTGTATACAGGATCATCCTTTGATAATCCTTCCTCTTTGCCAGTTCAATCAGCCAATCCAGCATTTTCTTTCCGATTTGTTTCCCCTGGTACTCAGGCCTGACGGCCATTTTTGTTAGTTCGCATTCCTGGTCAGAGATATGCATCAAAGCAGATGTCCCCACTACCTTCCCTTTCAGGCGGGCAAAAATAACATTCCCTCCTGATGCAATAATTTTTTCCGGTTCTCTCAGGATCTCTTCATCCTTTTCCTCAACTTCAAAATATTCATTCAGCCATTCATAATTCATTTCCCTGAAATCATCTCTGTAGATTTTCATGAAATCAATAATTTCAATCTCTTCATATTGAACCTGCCGAAGAAGATCCCTGAACCTTTCATACATGCTTTTCCTTTCAAGGGCAAATTCAATATCCGTGATTATCTCAAGAAAATCGGGCTGGGTTTCGTAAAAAAGTTCTGTCACAGCTGTTTCAATAACTTTCCACAATGGTTCAAGGTCTTTTGTTAAGTGAACACCCTCGCGGCTCAGTTGTATCAACCGCTTGCGCCTGTCAGTTTTTGAAGCAGAACTGTTTACCAATCCCCTTTTTTCTAATGCATTGCAGATCTGGTTTACAGAAGGATGTGTCATGTTCAGATTATCTGCAATTTCTATGACTGATAATTCACCTTTTTCTTTCAAAAGCCTTACTGTTGTGAACCAGCGTGGCTCAAAATCAATACCTTGTTCCTGATAAATCCGGACTGCATCCCTGATTAATATATCAGTCAGGCTCCTCAGCCGGCTGGCTATGGCCACTGCCCCTATTTGTTGTAAATAGTTCATAATAATATATATCCGTTTGTAAATCTATAAGTTATTACATATTATTTGTCTAACTCATTAAATATATGTAAGTGCTTACTAATTTATAAAATATAATTCATAATCATATCAGGATTTATTCAAACACTTCGGGGAAAAGATATTTCCCGGGCCGGTAGAAGAAATGGACACATTAAATAATACCTGGAAGCAAAATTTTTCCTATTTTCATCTATTAATATATATGCCTTTTATACAAGCTGAATATCAATATTTTCAATCAGTTTCTGAATAAAGATTATTTACTTAAACAGAAAGGAGAAACGACATGCAAACTATTTCAAGAAGGAAATTTTTAGGTACAAGCGCCATGGGTATCATGGCGGTCAGTTACCTTTCGCTGGATTCCATGGAACCTGCAATGATGCCGTTTGGCTGGCCACTGAGTTTCCAATCCTGGGGTATGAGAGAGTTGCTTGCGAAAGATTTTGATAATACGCTCCGTAAAATCCGGGGACTGGGTTACAAAGGCATCGAAATGTGTTCCCCCAGGGGCTATAAGCAATTTGGCTTTGGCCCCCTGGCAAATTTAAAAGTTGATGAATTGCGCCAGAAAATAAAAGATGCAGATCTGTTCTGTAAAACCTGCCACTTTATGCACTGGGAATTGCGGGGTGATGAACTTCAGAACACGATCACCTATGGAAAGGAACTCGGTTTACATGACCTGGTGCTTTCTGCTGCCGCACTCCCTGAAGACGCAACGCTCGATGATTGGAAAAAAGTCGCCGACGAATTGAACAAGGCAGGTGAACAAATCAGGGATGCGGGACTGCAACTTGTTTATCACAATCACACTATCGGTCCCGAACTGAATGGTGTACAACTCTATGACGAGCTGATGCGCTTGTTCGATCCGGAACTAATCAAAATGCAGTTCCAGATCGCATGTATCTCGGAAGGCTTTGATGTCATCGCTTATATCGCAAAGTATTCCGGCCGATATATTGCGCTACACATGCATGACTGGGATCCGGAACAAAAAAAGATAGTGCCGATCGGGCAGGGTGTGGTAGACTGGAAAAAGTTACTGACTACTGCCAGGAAAGGTGGCATCTCAGATTACGGTATGATCGTTGAAATGGAAACCAATCCTCCGGATGATCCGTTCGAAGCACTCGCCCTCAGCTACACCTACTTAAATAATCTTGAAATTTAGTAAGGTGCAATTTGTAATAATTGGTGCTTCAGTTTAATCAGGCAAATTTTTGCACTTCAGAATAGTAGGGATAGTTCAAACCTGATTAATTTAAGATTAATGATTAACCCTGCCTTGCCGGCAGGCAGGGATTTCAGATTTTTGAATTAATGGGACTTCTTAAATCACAAATCGTTAATCGTTAATCTGAATTCTTTTCTACCTGTGCCTTGGTCGTATTTTATTGCAACAATTCCAACTAACTGTTTAGCTGCGTAGATTCCCTGTGTAAACAAGGCGAACCTTCAAGTATAAACACCGGGATTATTCTTCGGTATATCCCTTCAGACAATCCGGACAAAGACAGTCGTCATATAATTGTTTGATTTCCAGGATTTCCTTTCTGTGTATTGGATAGGTCGCACACCAGCAGTTATCTTCCGAGTAACAATTGAATTCTTTGCCACATTTCGGGCATTTTTTTATGTTGGCAGTTTTTATCATCAGTTATCTGCTTAATGTTACACTTACTTTTTCAATCCTCCCCCCTCCCATCGGCGGATTCATTTTTGACACCTTAACAGTGACTTTTTCAATGCCATCAAAATGAGTATATATGGCATCAATGATCCTTTTTGCAATATTTTCCAGTAGCTTCGACTGTTTTTCCATCTCTTCCTTCACTACACGGTATGCAGTATAATAGTTAACAGTATCTTTCAGATTATCTGAGGCGGCGGGAGTGCTAAGATCAGCCTCAATAGTCAGGCTGACCAGGAACTTACTTCCCACGATCTGCTCCTCACGGTAATGGCCGTGGAAGGCGTAAAATTCCATGTTCTCTATTGAAATAAGGGCCATCCTGGTAAAATCGAAATACCGAAATTCGAAATCCGAAATAAAAAAGAAATACCGAAAACCGAAACAAAAACGAAATATTGAATATCCTAAAAAGAATCGAAATACCGAAATTCGAAAACTGAAATAAGAAAAAATATCGAAAACTGAAATTCGAAACAAAAACGAAGTCACATTCTATTCTCCTGACCGAACGAATCAAACGGGGGGTGAGTCCGCAATTCCTTACAACATAATTATTCCACAAACTTAATAAAAATCATTTTCAAAGATTGTGACACAGCTCGCTCCGCAATTAAAAATAATTAATCAGATTATACCCCTGGCTTTTAATAGGCTAAGGATAAATGTAACGGTGAGTATGATGAAGATAACGAAATAAAACCATCGCATTTTTTTCCTTTTCAATTCAATTTTCTCAGTAAGATCCAGGTAATTGGCTTCAAGGTCGGCCAGGTATGCTTTGAAAGTCCTCAAATAAAATTCAGCTGATAACTTCTGAACTCCGTATACAAATACCAGTAAAACTATGGAAATGGTTACAATGAAACCAACCTTGTTGATCCGGAAAATTCCTTCCTGGTTATCCATAAGGGTGCCTAATGAAAAGGTCAGTATCCAGGCAATAAATGCAGTCAGGATCAACCAGATCTCGTAATGGAATCTCAGGAATTTTATTTTGGATTGAAGCAGTTCCCTGAGATCTTTACTGAAATTATTTATTTCACGGATCTTCATAAAAATAAAGATCCCATATCCCAGGAAAATTATTGACAGCCCAAGAAATGCAGATTCTACTGTAAGCATGACCGGATTAGTCCGGTATCCATAGAGGTTCATTGATAACATTACAATACTCGCAAGGATAGCAAGCAAATAGATTATCAAATTGAGATTAAATCCCCAGTAAACTTTTGATATTCTGGGTTTTAAATGTTGTATTATCATTTTATGATCAAGTTTTTGGGTTTCAGGAACATGTTTTTCCCCTTCCCAGGTGTTTATTATATTATTGTCTTCCATGTTAATCCTGATTTAGGATGAGCTGCCTGAGTTTATCCTTTATCCTGACGATACGCACACTGACATTTTTTGAGGTTATTCCAACAATCCCGGAAATTTCTTAATAACTGTGCTTCTCCAGATAGAGAAATATAATCGCCCGATCAATTTGATTCAGTGTCCTGATAGCCAGGTATAATTTCTGTAATTGTTCTTCCAGCTCTTTTAAACTGGTGTCTTCTCCAATCTGAATATTCTTAAGATCAACGG
>CAZRHW010000125.1:0-6697 GCA_964599785.1 uncultured Bacteroides sp.
AACCGGACTTTTCTGTTTCACCCATTGTGTTACAACTGCCGATTGGCAATCGGCATAACTTCACACCCAATACCCAAACATACCAATTTACCAATTTACCAATAAACCAATTTACTTTTTTCCCTCAGCCTTAGCCTTCCCTCTTATCGTCTCCACCCAATGCATCGCCTTCACACCCGTCCCATCGGCGATCTGGTGCCGGCAGCTGAAGCCGCAGGCTACAACAGCGGTTCCGTTTTTGCGATTACGGATAGCAGGGAACAACCGGTCGTTGCCGATCCGGATGGACATGTCGTAATGCTCCTTCTCATAACCAAATGAACCGGCCATACCGCAGCAGCCGGAGTCAATGATTTCAACAGATAATCCGGGGATATGGGTTAAAAGATCTTTCATGGCATCTGTTCCGTACAGGGATTTCTGATGACAATGACCGTGAATGAGTACATTTTTAAAGGTGGATGTGAAGTCACAGGTGCAGTTACCATCGGCGATCTCCTTTGCGAGGAACACATCAATCATCATAACATTCTCTTTTATGGACTGTCCGAGCTCTTCATCGTCGATAAGGTCGGGCAGGTCGTCGGTAAGGGCTGATGCACAGCCAGGTTCACAGACGACTATTTTGTGACCCTGATCAATATATTTTTGAAGATTACGCAATGTTTTTTCACCTTCGGTTCGGGCTTTCCTGAGAAAACCATGTGAAATCCTGGGCCTCTGGCAGCAGCCGGCATTCGCGAGTATCACTTCGTATCCGCAAGATTCCAGCAGTTCAACTGCAGATATGCCCACATCCGGCTGATGAAAATTCATATAGGTATCATCAAATAATACAACTTTTTTACTGAATTGGCCATTGGTTTTATGATTTTCTGTGAACCAATTTTTAAACGGATGTCGCGCATATAGGGGCAGGATGCGGCGGCTGTCAACACGAACAAACCATTCAAGGATTTTCCGAAACAAAAGGGATCTCTGGACCATGTTTACGAAAGGTGCTTTCCACCCTGCCATCCTGGATGCCATAATGGTGGATCTTGCAACGAATTTATCCCGTATTGAAGCACCATGACTATCCATATATTGCTGGAGAAATTCACTTTTTAGCCTGGCAAGGTCTACATTGCTGGGACATTCGGATTTACAACCTTTACATGAAAGGCAGAGATCCATGATCTCGTAAAGCCTTTTACTTGTAAGTCCTTCACCTCCCAGTTGTCCGGTCATTGCCAGGCGAAGGGCGTTGGCGCGCCCCCGTGTTGAATGTTCTTCATCACGTGTGGCGCGGAAAGAGGGACACATGGTGCCGGTAAGATTCTGACGGCAGGCACCCACTCCGTTGCACATCTCTACAGCACGGGCGAAATCCAGTTCCTGACGGTAATGATATACGGTTGATAATACAGGCGTCTGATAACCTGCACCATACCTGAGGTTATGGTCTATTGGTCCCGGATCAACGATGACTCCCGGATTCATGATACCGGCAGGGTCCAATAATTTTTTTATTTCCCTGAAGGCGTTGTAAATCACGGTGCCAAAATACATTTCAAGGAAGGGGCTACGGATACGGCCATCACCATGTTCGCCACTGATAGATCCGCCGTATTTTTTAACGAGGCCATGGGCAAATCCGGCAATATCCTTCATGTGGTCAATATCCCGCTGGTCTTTGAGGTTCAGGACGGGCCGGATATGGATCTCTCCAACACTGGCATGGGCATACATGTCGACCGGTATCTCACGCTCCCTGCAGAATGTAAGTATTTGATCCACGTATTCAGGCAGTACATCAAGGGGAACAGCGGAATCCTCAATAAAAGGGACAGGTTTACGGTCACCCTTGATACCCAGCATCAGTCCCAATCCGTTTTTTCTCACATTCCATACTTTGGTTTGCTCAGCAGGATCGGGAATAACCGGGCAGTGATAACCCAGCTTCTGTTTTTGAAGATCTTCGGCAAGTGTATAGGCTTTGTTTTTGGCCTCCTCTTCTGTGTTGCCGAAAAATTCAACAATCAGTAAACCCTTAGGGTTACCCCTGATGAAACCGCACAAAGGTGCAATACTCAGATTCTTCCTTGCCATGATAACTACTTCTTCATCCATGATCTCGACAGCAGATGGCTGATGTTTCAGGATAGGGGTGACTGCCCTGATAGCTGCCAGAAGGTCGTCGAAATGGACGACGCAAAGGATTTTGAATTTCGGTAATGGTTCCAGGTTGAGTTTTGCTTCAAGCACGATTCCCAGTGTCCCCTCACTCCCTGTAAAAAGTTTGGAAAGGTTCCAGGAATCTGTATTGACAAAAGAATCGAGATTATATCCCATGACCCGGCGCATAATCTTCGGGTACTTCTTTAATATTTCGTCCCTGTTTTCAACGATTATTTTGTTCAGACCATGAATGATCTCACCTTCACGGCCCTTAAAGTTGATCTTTCCCTGTTCATAATCACTGATTGAAAATTCCTTACAGTTAAGAATTGTTCCATCGGATAACATGGCTTTAGCTTCAAGCAAGTGGTTGATGGTCAGACCATACAGGATACTTTTTGTTCCTGCCGAGTTATTTCCGATCATACCGCCAATGGTTGCAATGTTACCGGTAGCCGGATCTGGGGCAAAATGGAGGTTGTATGCAGCCAGCGCAGCATTCAACTCATCAAGGACAACACCGGGCTGAACGCGGACCCATCTTTCCCTTACATTCAGCTCGAGGATATGATTCATATATTTTGAGAAATCGATCACCAGGGAAGAACCTGCAGCCTGCCCGCCAAGACTTGTTCCTCCTCCGCGAGGAAGAATACTTACACCATAGCCGGAGGCAATTTTGACAATAGAAATCACATCGTTGGCATCCCGCGGCAATACAACACCAACTGGTTTTATCTGGAAGATACTGGCATCGGTAGCATAAATACCAAGGGAATATTCATCAAAAATAACATCACCTTTAATATTGTTGTTCAGCTCATACTCAAATTGTTGCAACTGTTCTTTTTCCATGATTCATTGAGAGATTAAAATTTTACAGATTAAAAGGAGAGCATGTAAAGATAATATCATTTCAGATTCCTATGTATCAGTGTCTCAATTATTGGTGTAGATAATTCTCAAATGCTGGTATAAAGCAAGTATTTCATCACACGCGTTTCTCAAACTCACCAACCTGTTAAGATTTTTTTAAAGTTTTAAAAGGCTTCTCGCAGATTAATCCGCAGATTTCGCAGATATTTAAATTGTGGTATTTTATATCTGCGCGGATCAGCGATCCGATCTTCGTTGATCTGCGAGAAATATATATTAATAGACTTTTGACTTACCACCTAATAGTATCACCAATCCTGATTTTTCCTTACATGTATCTGGGCACCGGAAAGAATCGACTTGAAAACCAAGGGATCACCTGAGATATGCCCAAATATATAAACCGGATTATATACCCGGGCTTATCATTTTAAAAATATAAGAATATTGCAATATCTTTATAATTTGGATGTCTGATAATGAAATTTTAACCACAGAGACCACAGAGGAATTAGACAGAGAACCACAGAGGAATTGCACAGAGAACCACAAAGGAATGCTCTGTGGCCCTCTTTTTTTTCTCTGTGGTCTCTGTGGTTTATAAAAAAGTAAAAATATGAAACGCAGGAAATTCTTTAAAAACACCGCATCAGCATTTCTGCTGGCTCATGCTATGCCGGCTGAATTATTACCTGATGAAGAGAAAAAATATCTTTACCACGGCAGGATCGGGGGAGAGGAGAGGCTAACGATTATTGATCCCGGCCTGAGAATCACGAAGATTGAAACTTTTTCAAAGCCGGAAGTTACATTAGTCAGGATTACGACAAATAATAATATGAAGGGATGGGGCCAGATATCTACCTATAATGCAGATATTGCCGCACTTGTCCTTCACCGGGACCTTGCCCCCACGGTCTTCCGTATGGACCCTGTTGATATTGATGATATCGTGGACCGGTGTATAGAAGCAAATCTTAAATATCCATGGTCATATGTTTGCCGTGCCCTTGGCGGTATTGACACAGCGATATGGGACCTGTATGGCAATATCCTGAATAAGCCGGTATGTGAGCTTCTTGGTGGAGAAGCCAAACCGGTGCCGGTTTATGGATCGAGTATGAGCAGGACGATTAACCCGGCTGATGAAGCAAAAAGGTTATTAACGTTGAGGGATGAGAAAGGAGTGCGGTTTTTCAAGTTCAGGATTGGTACGGCTGGCGGACACAACAAAGATGCATGGCCCGGCCGTACGGAAGAGATCATTCAAACTGTCGGGAATTTACTCGGTGACACCTGTGAACTTAAGGTTGACGGTAACAGTTGTTATACTCCCGACAAGGCTATTGAAGTGGGTAAGCTTCTACAGGATAACCATATTCAGCAGTTTGAAGAACCCTGTCCCTGGTGGGAACTGGAATGGACTGCAGAAGTCACGGATGCCCTTGATCTGAAGGTGTCGGGTGGAGAGCAGGATAATGACCTGGCCCAGTGGAGAAGGATGATCCGTATGAGGGCTGTTGATATTGTACAACCGGATATTTTGTATGTCGGAGGCATTACCCGGGCCCTGCGTGTTGCACTGATGGCAAATGAGGCAGGACTGCCATGTATGCCGCATTCAGCAAATCATTGTATGGTGACTGTCTTTACCCTTCACCTGATGCGGGCTATTCCGAATCCGGGAAATTCCCTGGAATTTTCGATAGAATATGATGACGGGATAAACCAACTTGCAAAAGAATTGTATTCGCCTCATCTTGAAATTCGGGATGGAATGCTTCATCTGCCTCCTGAACCGGGATGGGGAGTGAAGATCAATGAGGAATGGCTAAAATCGGCTGATTATCAGGTAAGTGAGGTATAAATTCTATTGATGTTTATTTCTCTTACTATTAAAAGGTAAATTATATTGTCAATAATTGCCTTTCAGCCAGGGTTGGAATAAATTTATTTCAGATTAATGATTAACGATTTCAGATTTTAGAATTAATCAGAACTTCTAAAATCAAATATCGTTAAATGCCATGCATTCGCGAGCAGGTTGTGTCTGTGGCCTCGCGGGAGCGAGCAATCTTCAATCGGATTTCTTTTCTTCCTTAACCTTAGCCTTAGCTCTCTTCTTCAAACCAAAACTCTAATCAGACATTACCTGCAACCTGCAACATTTATTCAACCTTCAAAATACACTCCATCCTTTTCCAGTGTCCCTCTCAGAATATCATAGGAAAGATCTCTTGTCCCACAGTCATTCTTCGCGCAAAGAGCTGCTGCCGTTCCGGTTGCCTGTCCCTGTCCCATACAGCTCACAGTGTTTCTTGTTGACATATGAGGCCTGCGGTCTGAGGTGATCATCATACCGGAGACGAAGAGGTTGTCAATTCCTTTAACACATAACGCTTTATATGGTATGCCATAGGTTCCGCCGTCTTTAACCTGGTATCTGGGTGCCCAGTCATGAAATCCATACACAAAAACATCATCTTCAAAATGCCTTCCCTCAATGACATCTTCGTGTGTAATATCATAATCACAAACGATGCACCTGCCGCGACGGATGTTAAGGGTCGGGCTGGTCCGGGCGATAAATGCTTTTTCACATCCCGGTATATATTTCCTGAATAATCCGACACCTGTCAATTGTCGTTTTCTGAGTTCAAGATCAGTCTTTGCCACGGCATCCCTGTCTGTCGGGCTGACCGGCATTTTCATGTTAAACTTGATAAACATCAGGTAATTGTCATGCAATGTTGTCGTGGTCATTGTCATACCTATCTCATCAGCAGATTTTATAAATTCATCCGGCACATTAACCATCCTTCCCTGGATGCGTACAATCTTATCATTCTCTCCCCCACGGATTCCATAACATAGCTGATAGATGTCGTCATGGCTTTTCATGTAATCATAAATCCTTGCGATATCTACATTGCCCATGCCGACGCTGTTACATACATCATAATCGTTGGGCTCGGTATATTCAGCTCCCGCAAAAGCTGCAAGATCACCATAGCCGGTGCAATCCACAAAAGATCCGGCAAAGATTGCTTCCCTGCCTGACCGGCTTTCCACAATAACTCCCTTTAATGCTGAACCATCCATTACAGCTCCTGTCACAAGGGTATTGACACATACATAAACTCCTGATTCAACAAGCATTTCAAATGTTACCAGTTTATATAACTCGGTATCTATGGCTGTACATACCGAATCAAATTCGTAGCCCACCGACATTTCAGCATGTCCTGTCGTTCCTCCGACTTTCAGCAGACGATCGATGATTTCCTGGGGAATGCCTCTGACCACCTGCCGTTTTTCAACTCCCGGGAAAGCTTTCCATATATTAAAGTAACTGTGCAGGGCAGTACCTCCTTCTACGATGGTTCCTCCCGGATAACCTTTTGATTCAATTAAAATGGTTTTTGCACCCTGCTTTGCTGCTGCCAGGGCTGCCACAACACCTGCCGTTCCACCACCTGCCACAACCACATCAAAAGTCCGGGCAGGAATTGTTTTTGAAGGCTCCTGATATTCACCTGCTGCCTTAGTTTGTTTGCTGTCAAAACTGTTGGGTTTACAACCTGCCATGGCTCCGACACCAAGTAACAGGCTGTATTTGGAAAAATCTCTACGTTTCATGGTTGACAGATTTAGTTAAGTA
>CAZRHW010000126.1:0-6695 GCA_964599785.1 uncultured Bacteroides sp.
CGTCTTGATTTTCCCAAACTCTTTTCTCACACTTCAATTTTAGACATTTTAAATTTAAAATTTTAGTCATTTAACTTGTTTTCCCTTCTACCATTTATCATTTCCCCAAACACCACACCCACCAATAAACCAATATACCAATAAACAAATCAACCATTATGCCCTAAAGATACAAAATGTGATCTATATCACAAAATGATTTATTTATTATCACATTGAAATCTTTCTGTACTGTTGTTATAATGACCATTTTTACAACATTATTTAAGAACATAAAACTATTATCATGGAAAATAAAAAAATGACGATGGCTCTTTTTTCAGGGAGCATAGATAAATTGACAGCTGCCGGAATTGTACTAAGCGGTGCTGCTGCAGATGATATGGATGTTGACATTTTTGTATTGCTTCAGGGTGCCCGGGCATTTAAAAAGGAAATTGCCCAACATACTGATAAACTGCAAATGGCCGAAAATACGAACCTCCGGGAAGAATTCCTGGCATCATTAAAACGGCTTAATGTTAAACCATGGCTCGATTTCTTTAAAGAAGCCAAAGAACTTACAAATGTAAAGATCCATATCTGCGGACTGGCAGGTAAGATATGGGGTGGCGAAAAACTTGATGATTTTGTTGATATAGCCGATGATATCTGTGGTATTGGAGAATACATCACGTCCGCACAGGAGGCTGACGTGCATCTGTTTATATAATTAAGAAATATTTTGTAATAAAAAGTTCTCGCCGATTTTCGCAGATATCTTCGCAGATTGGCGCAGAAATAATTGTTTGTATTTCATAAATCTGCGAAAATCTGCGTTGAAATTTGCGTGAATCTGCGAGAACTAATATTGCCTTGTTAAATACCCTAATCAAAAAGGGAATGTTAATCAAGAACCATTAATAACTATTTCACACTTTAAATAAATCTGATTGACAGCTTATCACAAATTTCGAACATATAATTTTAAAATTTAAAGATCATGACTCCAGAAGAATTAAACAACCTGAATGTCAACAAAATTGTTGATGCAAGAGGAACAGCATGTCCGGGACCGCTGCTGGCGGCAAAAAAAGCCATCGGAGAAATCAAATCTGGTGAAATAATGGAAATATTATCATCAGACGAAGGAACCAAAAGAGATATTCCGAAATGGGCAGATAAAAAAGGACATTCATATTTGGGAACCCTTGAGGAATCGGGGTTTTTCAAGATCTATATGAAGAAAGCATAACGGGGATGGAACAAAAGGAAGGAAGCAGGATTCCAAAGATCCTTGTTTTTTCTACGGAAAAGATATCTGACCCGGCCATCGACCTTGCAGGATTGCTAAAAATGCACTATCCGCCAACGGTTTACACAATCACTGTACCATGTTCAAGCGCAATTAAATCAAAATGGATCCTGCACGCGTTTGAAAAAGGTTTTGATGGTGTATTTATTGCAGCCGATGGTACCGATTGTCCATATAGTGAAACCTGCACCGATAATACAGCCCGGATCATCACACAAACACATGAGCTGATGAAAGAGAAAGGGATCAAGCCGGAAAAACTCAGGATGGCAGCTATTTGCTCCGTATGTTCAGAACCTTTTGTTAAACATATGAAAACTTTTACCGAAAATTTGTCGAAACCTTCAGAATGATAAAATGGCTGAGCAATTGACTGAATATGATGTGCTTGTTATCGGTGGGGGTATTGCGGGTGAAGAATCTGCTTTGAACCTTGCTAACCTGGGATATAAAATCATTCTTGTTGAAAAGGATCTCTCCATTGGCGGGAAAATGATACATCTGAGCAAGGTCTTTCCTACTCTCGATTGCGCTGCATGTATAACCACACCAAAAGTATCAGAAACTGTAAGACATCCGAATATCAGCATCTTCACCAACAGTGAGGTGAAGGATATAGAAAGGCACTCCGGGAAAGGTTTTACTTTTTCACTGGTTGAAAAACCCAGGTATGTCACAGAAGATTGTACAGGTTGTCAGATCTGTGAAGAAAAGTGCCCCGTGGTTCTTACAGACCAATATCAATTCGATCTGGTCGGCAGAAAGGCTATCTACATACCGTTTAGCATCGCAAGCCCCCGTATTGCTGCTGTTGACATTGAGAATTGTATCCTCTGCGGATTATGCGAGAAAGTTTGTCCTGCCGATGCAATTGATTTTACCCAGGAAGAAAAAATAACTCCTGTGAATGTGAAATCAATCATTATTGCCACCGGTTACAATCTTTTCGATCCGTTGAACATGCCAAGATACGGTTTTGGTAAATTCAAGAATGTGGTTACATCCATGCAGATGGAAAGGCAGCTTGTTCCTACCAGACCCTACAATACGGTTCTCAGGCCTAAAGACGGTAAAATGCCCGATAATATCGCTTATGTTTTGTGCACGGGTTCACGTGATGAGACCATTGGCAATCCAATTTGTTCACAGGTTTGTTGTATGTATTCCACCAAACAAGCCCAACTGCTGATGGGTGCATTGCCCATGGCCGATGTTACCATTTACTATATTAATATAAGAGCCTTTGGCAAAGGCTTTAATGAATTTTATGAGCAGGCAAAAGATATGGGTGTTGAGTTCGTGAAGGGAAAAATTGGCAAGATCACCGAGAAAGAAAACGGGAATCTCATCATCAGGTATGAAGACATCAGAGAAGGCAAAATAAAAGAAACAGAGCATGACCTTGTTGTACTATCGGTCGGACTTCTGGCTAATACTGATTTTACAACGATGTTCAAAGATGATAAGATAGAGCAGGACCGGTTTCATTATGTCAGACAAACCGATGAATTATCCAGCCCTGCCAAGACAAGTATTGAAGGTGTATTTGTTTCAGGCACAGCAGCAGGTCCCATGGATATCCCGGATTCAATCTTATCTGCCGGTGCAGCATCATCTGAAACAGCAAGTTACCTGAGGAGGAATCACAATGAAGAATAAAATAGGTGTTTATATTTGTCAATGCGGATCTAACATTAGCGACTATGTTGATGTAGAAAAAGTAAAAGATATTGTTGAAAAGGATGAAGGAGTCATACTTGCTAAAACGACGATGTTTGCCTGTGCCGATTCCGTTCAGAAAGAAATTGTTGAGGATATCCGTGAAAATGAGCTTGATGCTATAGTTATTGCTTCATGTTCACCCAAACTACATCTGTATACCTTCCGGAATGTTGCACTGCGTGCCGGTTTAAATCCATATAATTATGTCCAGGTAAACATTCGGGAACAATGCTCCTGGGCCCATTCAGATAACCCGGCAAAAGCAACAGAGAAAGCCATATCCCTAATACATGGAGGGATTACACGGGTTAAGTATTCCGAAGCATTAACACCCATAAAAATTCCTGCTTACAATACAATTATTGTTGTGGGTGCCGGTGTGGCAGGTATGAGAGCTGCCATTGAGCTGGCTGACATGGGATCAGATGTATATTTATTGGAAAAAGAACATTTTACAGGTGGCAGAGTTGCTCAATGGACCGAACTCTACCCGACCAATGAAACCGGACCAGAGATTACTTCAGCACTTTATCACAGAATTATTCAGCATAAAAACATCACACTCTTCACAGGTGCAGAAATTGTTTCAAAATCAGGAAGTGTCGGAAATTTCAATGTAGGAATAGAGATTAAACCCCGTTTTGTAAAATCAAATGGCGAAACGGATCAGGCAACACTTCAAAAAGCAATTGATGCCTGTCCTATCGAAGTGGACGATGTTTTCAATTTTAATCTCACCAGAAGAAAAGCACTATATGTCAATCATCCGGGTGAATTCCCCGAAATGCCTGCCATCGATCATGAAACCTGTAATAAATGCGGTGAATGTGCCAAAATTTATAAGGATATCGATCTTGATCAGAAAACTGAAACAATCAATATAAATGCCGGAGCCATTCTACTAACCACGGGATTCGATCCATATGAACCCCAGAAAGGTGAGTTTGGCTATGGTGAAACAGATCATGTTATTACACTTCCTCAATTGAAAAGGCTGATCGCCCTCAATGAGAAGGAGCTGGTTTATAAGGATAAAAAGATCAGAAATATCGCCTATATCTATTGTGTGGGAAGCCGGCAGACAGAAGGTGAAAACAAGTATTGTTCCCGGTTTTGTTGTACCGCAGCTATTCATACATCTGTACAGGTAAGGAACAAATACTCCGATATCAACAATTTTCATTTTACAAGAGGAATCCGGACATACGGTAAACAGGAAACCATTTACCAGGAAAGCCTGAATAACGGAGATCTTTTTATGCAATCCTTTGAGGATTCACCTCCTGTTGTTGAGATACAGGGAAATGATACCATTGTAAAAATAAAAGATATTCTAACTGAAGATACAGAGTTGGAAGTAAATGCAGACCTGGTTGTACTCGTCACCAGTATGGTTCCCCGAAAAAATAACTCCATCGCCGGTATTCTGAAAGTCCCTGTAGGAAGAGATAAATTTTTTAATGAGATCCATCCCAAACTCCGGCCTGTTGAAACAGTTATTGACGGTATCCATATTGCAGGCGTGTGCCAGGGACCAAAAAACATAACTGAATCCATCCAGTCGGCTTTATCTGCGGTATCAAAAGCTAATTCACTGGTCAGCAAAGGGGAAATAGAACTGGAACCCACGCTGGCAAAGATCCATAAAAACCTTTGTGAGTGGTGCGATAAATGTCATGATGTGTGCCCTTATGACGCTATCATTAAGACCGAACATGAAGGAAAAACCGTGGCATTTGTAAATGAACCGAATTGTAAGGGTTGTGGCATGTGCCTGCCTGTCTGCCCGGTAAATGCCATCGAATTGATTGGTTATACCGATAAGGAAATTGAAAGTATGATTGAAGCTATGGCTGAATAACCAATAAAGATTTTTACTTTCATAAAGACCGGTATCTGCCAAAGATCGTTTTAAAAATATGACCGGACCATGAAAAAAACAATTGATTATATCAAGGAAAAAAGAACGGTTTCAGAAGAATTAAAAGAAAAGAGGAAAGAATTTGCCAGGATTAAAAAGCTGATCCTGAAATCTCTTGAATCAGAACCGAAAACTATCCCCCAGATAGCTCAGGAGAATGAGCTTCCCCTTGACATTGTAACATTTAACCTGATGACGCTCAGAAAATATGGTGATGTGGAAACCGGTGAGATCGATGATATGGATGAGTATTATTCTTATAAGGTGGTGAAGAAGAAAAAAGACACGGAAGAAGGATAATCTCCCGGCTGGAAAGCCGGGCTCTACATAACTAATCAACACCCCATCTAGGGATTGCAACACCACGCTAACTATACTCAACGCTGAATGGTCCGGTTGTCAACCAGACTTTTCTGTCATCCAAATTGTTGTATTACATCCGGTTAACAACCGGATGAACTTTATTTAGTTGGTCCGATTGCCAATCGGACCGGGACATAAATGATGCCCGGCAGAAAAGTCCGATTGCCAATCGGACCGAAAAATAAATTATGTCCGGCAGAAAAGAAATTGTAACTCGGTCCCCTTTTGTCATGTGTGGTGATGACATGTAGAGCCCGGCTTTCCAGCCGGGAGGCAACAACCGTTAAAATTAATCCCCTTTTGGGGATGGGCTGAAATTACGTATTACATTTTACAACCTCTATTGTACCTTTGTGGTTAAAAAATCTTTTAAGTTTTTCAGATTCGAATTATAAAAAAGGACCCATTAATTATTCCACAGAATGATACATTTTATGAAAATCGCAACAATATTATAGTTAGTTTTATCCCCCGGGTTATGCAACATTACCACATATAACATCAATTCAAACAAATCCAGAAACCATGTCTATTGAATATCATCCAATCGGTATGTTTCAAACAGATTTGACACCCCTGACCGGAGCTCCGCGCCAGGGTATTATACAATCCGAAAACAAAGGCATTATTGAGATCTTTGAAGATTATAGTGATGCACTCCGGGATATTGAAAACTATGAATTCATTATTGTTCTTTATCATCTGCATCTTTCCGGAGGATGGCATTCCATTGTTACACCTCCAAATAGTAAAAGATCCTTCGGCCTTTTTGCTACCAGATCACCCAACAGGCCAAATCCTATCGGATTTTCAGTGATCAGGCTTGATAAAATCGAGAATAACAAATTATTTGTCAGCGGTATTGATGCATATGACGGAACACCGGTACTGGATATCAAACCCTGGATCCCGTCTATCGATTGTCCCACACATAAGAAAAATATGATAATTGAAGAGGATCTGGGAATGGGCAAGAAATAGAGTATTGCGGACTCACTCCCTGCCCCCTCTCTCGCGAGGCCTTCTCTTTTTACATAAGTCAAATGGTATTTAAGCTATTAAGGTAATATCAACGGTTGTTGTGTCCCGGCTGGAAAGCTGCACTTTTCTTTTTTCAATGGTGATGAGAATGTCCCGGCTGAAGTTTGAATTTATCACCTGTCATGGAAAATACGTTTTACCGATACAATCTCTGAAATCCACATTATTATTCACAAAAATACAGATATGTATATAGCGTAGCTCGCGAGAGAGTGTGAACAGAGGGAGTGAGTCCGGTGAACAGAGTGTGACTTCAATTTATGTACTAAACTTGGTTATGACACACCCGCAATATTAATTCACTTTTTAGGACGTATCATCTGATTCTTAAAATAATATTTAGAAATGAACCTC
>CAZRHW010000127.1:0-6690 GCA_964599785.1 uncultured Bacteroides sp.
CATCACAACTCTTTCATAATATTTATGCTTTTTAACTTTCTTTAATGTTCTTTTAACCGCAAAGGTACACCAAGGTAATCACAAAGGAACTCCAGGATAAACAATCCTTTTAAATTGATTTCTCGAAATCCTTCATTGCCTCTGCAAGAGCCAGTACACTATCTTTAGGAAGCGCATTGTATAATGATGCCCTGAAACCTCCTACGGAACGGTGCCCTTTTATGCCTGCCATCCCTTTTGATACTGCAAATTCAAGAAAGGGGCTTTCAAGTTCAAGGTATTCCTCATTCATTACAAAACAAACATTCATGATCGACCTGTCATGGGGATTTTCAACCGTACACTTAAACAACCTGTTTCTTTCTATTTCATCATATAATAATCCGGCTTTTTCTTCATTTATTTTATGTATGGCAGACACACCGCCCTGATTTTTCAGCCAGATCAATGTCTGAAGTGAGGCATAAATGGGCAAAACAGGAGGTGTATTGTAGAGCGACTCATTCTCAACCTGCAGTTTATAACTTAACATCGAAGGAACAGGCCTTTCGGTGTGGCCAAGGATATTTTCTCTGACGATTACCAGTGTAACACCTGCTGGTCCCAGATTTTTTTGGGCACCTGCATATATCAACCCATATTTTGATACATCGACCGGACGGCTGAAGATATCGGATGACATATCGGCTACCAGCGGGACAGGTGAATCCGGGTCCGACTTTAATTCAGTGCCGTAGATTGTATTGTTTGTCGTAATGTGGAAATAGTCTGAATCAGAAGGTATTGAATAACCTGCCGGGATATAATTGAAATTTTTATCTTTTGATGACGCAACAACAACGACCTCACCAAACATTGTGGCTTCCTTTATTGCTTTTGATGCCCATGAACCGGTATTCAGATAAGCAGCCTTCCTGTTCAGCAGATTATAGGGAACCATTAAAAACTGAAGGCTTGCCCCCCCTCCGAGAAACAGGATACTATACCCCTCAGGAATATCAAGTAATTCTTTAATCAGCAATTTTGCATCCTGAAGGATGGAAGTAAATTCCTTACTTCTGTGCGAAATTGACATGATGGAAAGCCCCGTACCATTGAGATCCAATACTGCTGCTGCTGTCTGTTCAAGCGTAAATTGCGGCAGTATTGAAGGTCCCGGATTAAAATTATGCTTCTTCATAATTATTATTTATTATGCGTTTTATAATTAAACCAAAGATTTTAAAACTTAAGCTCCTATAGAGCCGTGGGGCTGTGTTATAACAATTTTTATATATCTTGAATTAATTAACAGGTATTATTTCTCGCACCTGCCTGCCGAAGTGCTTCGGCACGCAGGCAGGGATTACGCAGAAATTTAAGCACTGGTTATGAGACAACTTGTCAGCCTCAGGCTGATCTGCGAAATCTGCGTTTACCTGCCTGCCGGCAGGTAGGAATCTGCGAATAACTTGTCCGCCGTAGCCGGATCTGCGAGAAGCCTTTATAAACTTTAATAATAGATATTAATCTATTTTTATAGTTATGATACAGCCCCGGTCCTAAATAAAATCAATAATTCTATTACCTGCACTTTTCAACCGAACAACAAATTATTTGATTATCTGCCATTAAGAAATAATTTTCTAAATTATTAATTTTTAAGATTCATTCATTGTCTATATGAAAATACATTTAGTACTGTTTAAAAGTTTTTATAAACAATACCGGGCGGATTTTAAAGTACCATCAGATAATCATCCTTCAACACCGGAATGATTGTTGTAAGGTCATAAGTATGGCAGTATTCGATAACGTCATCCAGTTTATTTTTACGAAGCCTGTGACGTTGTGCCGCTTTATCAATATATCCTAATAAATCGTGTTTTGCCATCTGGTGAAGATCGATAGCGGCATGTGTTGAATCACACATTGTATAATAATGCTTATCTTTCAGTATCCGTTCGGCCATAGCGCCTGAAAATACCGTATCCTCAAGATTGAATTTATTTTTCCACGCGGCACAAAGGATAATAATATCTCTTCTCTGTTTGATCAACCACTCGCATAAAGCAGAAAAATTGAGATAAGCTCCTATAACGACATAAAAACATTCACTTGCCTGGTGGATAGCCTGTGTGCCGTTTGTCGTGCTGTATACGATATGCTTACCAGCTACCCGGTCGCGGGTAAAATTAAATGGCGAATTTCCGAAATCAGCGAAAGGCTGAACAAGTCCATCCCTTTCGGCTGCAACCATATATCCCTTTCTTTTATAATCTTCTGCCTGCTCCAGGGTCTCAACCGGGATAATCCGGCTTACACCATTCATAAAAGCTGTAACGATTGCCGAAGAAGCCCGGAGAATATCGATAATAACTGTTATGGCCTCCGGATTCCTGAAGTCATTAAAGAGTAGCGGAGAAAAGCAGATTTCTATTTTTTTTTGTTCATTTGTCATTTGACTGAATGTACTTTCTGATGAATAATGAACACGTTTATGGACTCACCCCCCTGGGGAGTGTCCTGGAAATATGTGTGAGCAACATTTACTTAAATGTTTTAATTTCCTGCCACTTTATTAACTAACCTTCTTTCTTATAGAAAGGCAGTCTAACAACCTGTGCCTGCAATATTTTGTTCCGGATTTCTATCCGGATTGATTGCCCCGGCCTGGTCATATCCGTCATGATATATCCCATCCCAATTCCCCTTTGCAACATGGGTGAAATGGTTCCTGAAGTAACATGTCCGATGGTATTGCCCTGGTCATCGAGAATATTATAATGTTGCCTTGGGATACCTTTTTCAAGCATTTCAAATCCGGCAAGTTTTCTCTTCACTCCCTCCTGTTTTTGCTTCCAGAGAAATTCCCTGTCGATAAAGTTATTCCCTTCCGTGAACTTTGTAATCCATCCCAGATCTGCTTCCAGCGGAGATGTCGTATCATCAATATCGTTGCCATAAAGGCAATAACCCATTTCAAGTCTGAGGGTATCTCTCGCTGCAAGTCCAACGGGTTTGATCCCGGATATTTCTCCAGCTTCCATGATATCTTCCCAGACTTTAGCAACAACATCATTCGGCAGGTAAAGCTCAAAACCACCTGCACCGGTATAACCCGTTGCACTGATGATAACATGATTAACACCTGCAAACTCCTCAATCACAAAGGAGTAATATTTAATATCCGCCAGGTTAACTGAAGTTAGTTTCTGCAAAACTTCTGTTGCCTTGGGCCCCTGCACAGCCAGTTGGGATATCCCGGCCGAAGCATTTTCAAGTTTTGCCCCCTCTCTGTTCTGACTGTTAAGCCAGTCCCAGTCTTTCTCAACATTTGCAGCATTTACTACCAGAAGGTATTCGTCAGGTTTGATCCGGTAAACAAGAAGGTCATCCACAATCCCTCCTTTTCCATTGGGAAAACATGTATACTGGGCTTTTCCATTAAATAAATTATTGATATCATTTGTGGTTACTTTTTGCAGGAAATTAAAAGCAGAAGGTCCTTTAACCCGGATCTCGCCCATATGGGAAACATCAAAAACTCCAACTGCATGTCTTACTGTCAGATGTTCATCAATAACACCTGAATATTCCACAGGCATGAGGAATCCTGCAAATGAAATGATTCTGGCACCCAGCGCCTTATGAATCTCATACAATGCTGTCTCTTTCATTTTACGATCGTTAATAAAATATAAGTCTCCGGAAGGGATAAAAGTAATAATTTTTCAGGAGGTGAATTTTGTTATTTAACAGGAAAAGGATAAGGGGATTGATGGTTTAATTTGTTTCAGGTTATTTAATAAGTAGAAAAAATATATTATCATTTACTCAAAATCTTAAACTCAACACGCCTGTTTTTTGCCCTGCCCTCTTCGGTATCATTTGGAGCAATAGGTTGGGTAAATGCATATCCTTTTGCATCGAAACGCGATGCATCAATCCCCCGCTCAACCAGGTATTGAACAACTGCTTCTGCCCGCGACTGGGATAATTTTGTGTTATATTTCAACGAGCCCGTATTATCGGTATGTCCGGAAATTTCCATCCTGACAGAAGGATTGCTGTTCATAAATTTTAACACCTGTTCCAATTGAGCATAGGATTCAGGTTTTAAGGTTGCCTTATTTGTTTCGAAGAAAATATTTTCCAGGACAACTTTTGTACCAACTTCTACCTTTTCCAGTCCGAAATCCCTGATAATTTCCTCCTCAGGTGATTCTCCGGAAATATCAACAATATCCAGGTAGAAAAGATAGCCCCGTGCATTGATTTCAATTCCATAGGCTTTACCTTCCGGCAGCCTGGCCATATATGCACCAGTGTCATTACTCAGCGTAGTTGCAATGACCCTGCTCTGATCAACATCGATGAATTCCATCTGAGCCATAATTCCTTCCGTCGTACCAACATCATATATCTTTCCTGTGACAATAAATGTTGTATCGATTGATATTTCCCCGGGCCTGGTAAAAAATCCGGTTTTTACTGAATCCTGAATTCCCGCTATCAGAATATCTTCGGTACTCATGATTATTTCCTTCTCGGCACCCAGAAAAACGATACGAAAGATATCCCGTCCACCGAGGCCTCCCATCCGGTTAGCAGAATAATAGGCAGATTTACCGGAAGGCGGGACGGTATAAAATACATCGTCATCTGGAGTATTGATAGGATAACCTAAATTTACGGGAGGAGACCATTCGCCCAGATCATTTTTGACAGACTTAAATACATCATACCCGCCCATTGAATTGTGGCCTTTGGAACTGAAATAAAACGTATTCCCATCAGGCGCAACATGAATACATTCCTCATCATAAGGTGTATTGATCTTATCGCCTATGTTTTCAGGTTTCTCCCACCTCCCCTGCGCATTCTTCCTTACTATATAAATATCCCTTCCTCCTATTGATTCCTTTGGATTGGAGGAAACAAAAAACATATATTTTCCATCCGGGCTGATGCTCATACTGGTTTCACGATATTTGGTATTGAACCGTTTTGGCAGGGAATGCGGTGAGGTCCATTTCCCATCCTTGTATTTGCTTTCATATAAGTCTCCCCCATCTTTATCGCCCCGGTAAATAAAAAGGTGCTGGTTGTCGGGTGATAAACAAACAGCGGCAGTATTATGTTTCGGATTGTTAATTGTTTTTCCGATATTTTCCGCCTTTCCCCACTCTCCATTGATTTTTCGTGATGTATAAATGTCTTCAAAGTATTTATTATCATATGCACTTCTTTTGGCTTTCTCAGAGTGCTGCCTGCGGGATGTAAAATATAACAGACTGTCGTTTGCAGAAAATAAAGAATTATAGTCATCTGCTTCACAATTAATATTCTCACCCATATTGTTAATAATTACACGCAGCGGATCTTCCACCAGAATTTTCCCGTTTTTACATTCCTCAATGAACCTTTTAATGCCTAAAGATTCCAGCGTAACTTTTTTGGGATGAAGTGCCTCAAGGTATTTATTATATTCCTCTATAGCCCTGTCAAACTCATTGGTCAGGTGATATGCCCTTGCCAGCAGGTAATGAATATCTTCACCGACATTTTCTTTAAGAAGATAAGCGTTTCTGAGGTATTTAATGGATTCAAACTTATCATCTGAATAAAGGTAACATACACCTATTTTATAATTCAATTCAGCATTTTTATCATTATAACGATAAGCAAAAAGGTATAATTCCCTGGCATCACGGTAAGTGCCTTTACCCGCTTTGAAAAGTTTGTCACCTTCATGGATACTTTTCCATGCTTCTTCAAAACCGGTATCATTTTCCGTTTTAAACTCAGTTCTGCTTACTTTGACAAATTGCTGTGCGTATGCAAGAACTGGAAATAGCAGGATGATTGAGTGAAATAAAATGCGAATGATCACAAACCTCATTGATCAGAATTTATATTTATTACTGACATTCCTTTACATATCCGGATGCTTCTGTAATACCTAATTCTTCGGCAATTCTCCAATCTCTGCAAGCACCTTCAATATCTCCAAGCAGTTCTTTTACAAATCCTCTGTTTAAAAAAGCATGTCCATAAGTACTATCAATCTGTATCGCCATATTGAGCATTTGAACCGCCTGATCAAGGTTATTCAATTTGGCCATCGTTCCTCCAAGGTTATTCAGCGCATAACTATAATCTTCTTTCATAGAGATAACCTTGTTGAAATCTTCCAGCGCTCCATCATAGTCACCAAGCTGAAACCTTGCACTACCCCTGTTATTGTAAGCCAGATAAAAAGTTGAATCAAGTTTGATGGCAACGGAATAATCATCGACAGCTCCCTGAAAATCTCCAAGTTTCTTCTTGACACTTCCCATATTATTATAAGCCAATGGAAAGTCGGGATTATAATTTACGGCCTGCCGGTAATCAAAAATTGCACCCTGGAAATCGCCAAGAAGCCGTTTGGCTGTACCCCTGTCATGGTATGCCAGCGCATAATCCGGCCGCAGATCAATGGCATATGTAAAATCAAGGATAGCACCGGTAAAATCACCTATCCCAAGCTTATATAAACCCCGGTAATAATAAACGAATGGTTCTTTATATCCTGAATTTATGGACGTATTATAATCATCAAGAACAGCCTGATTTGTATCACCATTAAAGCTGGCATAACCTAAGTAAAAATAAGCTTCCCCCAGCGACCTGTCCAGTTCAGTCGCTATCATAAGATCCTGAATG
>CAZRHW010000128.1:0-6665 GCA_964599785.1 uncultured Bacteroides sp.
ATAAGGTCTGCAGCCCGTTTCAGGTCTGCGATAATCTGTTTATATGTATTACCTACCGTTGCCCGGGCTTTATTATCGTCCTCCGACGTTCCCGTCCTGATAATGATACCCGGCTTATCGATACCGTGTGATGGCGGGGTGGAAAAGATCCTGGCCTGGTCAAAATGAACCATGGCCCTGTAGTAATAAGCCTCCCCGAGCAGGTGTCTGACACGGTTGCTGGTTCCGTCAGTAACCTCCACCGCCTCGATGATATTATTGGCATTCAGGATGATCTTATAGCCAATAAACCAGAAATAGGTAGTATTGAGCTGACCGGGAATGTGTTGCATATTAAAGGAATACCAGAGATTATCAGTGGTACTCTTTACGATCATGACATTATCACTCGGAAACTCTGTCATCTGATACAGATGCCTTACATACCTGTCCCTGACATCGGGTTCCTGTCCCTGGCTGTACGACAGGTTTTCCTTCAGCATCATCAGGCAGCCATTAGCCAGGCTTTCTATACCCTGTTCACTTTCAGTAAGTTTCTCCACTGTCAGGCTGTCGTATGGGGCAAGATCCAGTTCACAGCCGCCGAGAACAGCAATAATTAAAATAATGATAGTTGACAAAAAAACTTTATTTTTCATGATGCTATGCTTTAAAATTTGATTTCAAGTCCAACCATGTATTGCCTGCTGATCGGGTATTTGAAGTACGAAAGTCCGGGCAGGTCCCATGTACTCGTTCTGTATAATCCGACATCCGGATCCATACCTGAATAATTTGTCCACGTATACAGGTTGTCTGCAGAGAGGCTTATGGTCAGTCCTTTGAGCATGATCTTATTCACCCAGCTCACAGGCAGGGAATAAGCCAGTTTAACATTCCTTACCCGCAGGTAACTGCCATCTTCAAGGTACCTGGAAGAGTGTTCATAGGAATTATGATTCCCTCCCAATACAGGTTTCGGATGTGTTGCCTGATCACCCGGACTCGCCCACCTCGACCATTCATCGCGCAATTTCATGGCGGCCACATTGTTATTGGCACCGTCATTATCGATCTCCTTCCTGGTAGCATTGTAAATCTTATTTCCGTAGACATAATTAAATGCAGCACTCAGGGTCAGGCTTTTCCAGGATACAACCGTACCAAATCCTCCGCTGAACTTTGGGAATGGTGAACCTACAGCCTGAAAATCAGCCGCTGAATAACTGTTTGTAGCCTCACGGCCGGTTTCCTCACCGCTGACCGGATCATAGATGATGTTTTCCCATAGCGGATCGCCGTTAGCGGGGTCAACACCCAGCCACTTCGGCATATACCAGAGAAAAGCCTCCTCTCCTTCTTTAAGCACCTGGTAAATATCGTTGGCGTTGAGTTCAATCTGGCTGACTTCCTTGTCCGAAAGCTTTAACAGCTTATTCTTATTGGCACCTATATTAAAAAAGAGGTTCCAGCTCAGTGATGAAGACCTGATGATATCTCCGGCCGCCGTAAATTCAATCCCTTTATTCTGGATCTCACCTACATTTTTCCACTGGAATTTAAATCCTTTTGAGTATGCTGTCGGATCCTGGAAGAGCAGGTCTTTTGTAATGGTATTGTATAAATCGATATTCACCTCAAACCGGTCGAACATACCGAAATCTACCCCTGCATTGAACGGATAACTGGTTTCCCATGATAAATAGGCGTTCCCCAGGTTGGCCGGAAAAGCGGCACTCCGGTTATTGTATTTATAGATGAATGAGTAAGAGGTAAAATAGGGATAGAGCGTATTATTCGGGAAGGACTCGTTGCCGGTGGCTCCATAGCTGGCACGGAGCTTAAACAAATCGATCGCCGGGATGGCATTCTTAAGGAAATCCTCATTGCTTACCAACCAGGAGGCTGCAAATGAATAGAAATTACCATATTTATTCTCCGGCGCAAACTTGGAGGATCCATCACGGCGGAAAGAGGCCGTAATAAAATATTTTGAATTCAGGTTATAATTGATCTGGCTCAGGAAGGATATTTCTGCAGACTCTCTCTTATTCCCCGATGGTATGCCTGTTCCGGCCACAGACAGTATTTCCTGGTTGGGGAATATACCCTGGCCTACTCCTCCGACATTGTACTCTTCAAAATACATTCCTCCTTCCACTCCGGCCAGGCCACTGATGGAATGGACTCCGAATGTCTTCTTGAATTTCAACAGGTCTATGGTACCGAATGAGGTGCTGTAGCTCATGTGGTTCCTGACATATCCGTTGGCCGATGAGCCTTCAGCGGTCAGGGGTGACTCGATCTCCTCGTACTTGCCATATCCCATTCCGACACTATTGAGTGTACTGAAGCTTAACCAATCGAATATTTTTATATCCAGCTGAACATCAGTTCCTGCACCTGCGCCTGATCCGCCATAAGAATTATACTTGCTTGAATGAAAAATATTACTTGATGTATTTGAATACCATTCACTTACATTTCTTATCGGATTTCCCAGGGAATCATACGGATTATCCCACGGGATCATCCTGAAGGGCGTCTCGGTATAGGTCCAGTGTGGTGATGAACTTCTTGAACCGGATCCTGATATTTTGGTGGAAAGGGTAACCCTGTCTGTCAGTTCTATCATAATCCTTGAGATCAGATTGATCCTTTTGAAATCAGATCCGATAGCGGTTCCGTCCTCATCCCGGAAATCAGCCGAAAAACGGTAGGTAACCTTATCCCTTCCCCCGCTTGCAGAGAGATAGTAGTTGCCTATATCTGCCGGTGTAAATGAATTGCCGATCCAGTCGAAGTTAAGTGTTTTCAGGTAAGAGGGCCTGACAGAAGAAAAGGCTGCGGGATCAAAGACCAGTTTATGGTACTGCCAGAGCTCATTGCCATTCATCACCTGGAATTCACCGGTTTCGGGATGTTTGATACCACGATCCGCTCTGAAAGTAAATTCAGTCTTTCCTTTTACCCCGTGTTTGGTAGTTATGATGATCACCCCCGATGCGGCACGGGAACCATATAACCCGGTGGCCCCGGCATCTTTCAATATCGTGACGCTTTCAATATCGTTCGGGCTATAACTGCCTCCGATGATACCATCCACGACAATTAAAGGTGTCTGTGGGGAAAAGGCCGATCCCACACCACGGATCCTCATCTGCGCCGCTTCACCGGGTTGCCCCGTGGCGCTCTGGACAAGTACACCGGCTGCCCTGCCGATCAGCATATCCTCTATGTCATTGGCACTTACATTGTTGATCTGGTCGCCGGAAAGGGAAACAACCGAACTGGATATTTCAGTCTTCGACTTCTCCGAATAGGCCATCACCACAATCTCCTCCAGCTTCTGCACCTCAGGATCCATAATGATATTCAGGACATTGTTATCTCCTGCACGCTCCTCCCGGGTCTGATAACCAATATATGAAAATACAATGGTATCAGCCTGTGAACCGGCCCGGATCATATAGTAACCATTACCATCCGTAATCGTACCACGTGTTTCGCCTTTTATGAAAATATTTACACCAATGAGTGGTAAACCATCATCAGATGAAGTCACCACACCGCTGATATTCTGCTGTGCCTGAATCAATGGCACACAGAACAGAAACAGTATCAGGATGGGTAAGATTCTGGAATAATAGGATTTCATAATATGAAAGGTTAAATGATTTGTTTCAGCCCATTAAAACAAATATATAAAATATAGTAATCTTTCGTATAATTATTATTTATTTTTTTTCTTTTTCGTTACGTTTCGTTAAGCAGGTAATATTGTGAATTAAATGAAGGGATCATACCCGGTTAAATTCAGCGGTAAGCAGGCTGAATAACCGAAGAAATAATAAAAATAATTTTTAAATTACAAAGCATAGTGATAACTTTAAAAATAAGGATTGTTCCCGTTAAGTATTCATTGCAATCCCCGGCAAATTAATCACGCTCCTTAACATGAAGCATATCCTGATTTATCATCTGTTTCTTGTCATCCTTTTTGCCGGGTGCCGGAGGGAAGAAACCGGTATCATATGCTACGACCTGAGGCTTTCCGATTACATTGAAAAAATTATTGCTCCGGGGACAATACAGGCGGTGAATACCAGGTACATCAAGACGCCAAGGGTGGGTATCGTCCAGGTCGGCTACCTTGCAGATAACGGTGATTATGTCAGACAGGGAGATACCGTTTGTATCCTGGATTACCCGGAGCTTATCAGCAGGCTGGAGACATTTACCACAGCGCTTGAGAATATGTCGGCCGAACTGAAAAAACTTGAAGCCGATAATGCGATGAAATTGTCACTTCTCGAAGCCCAGATCGAGAATAATGATATCCAGGTTGCCATAACCAGTCTCGATTCCGTCCAGCAGAGATTCGCTCCTCCCCTGCAGCAGCGGCTTCTGGCTCTTGAACAGGAAAAAGCAATGATGGAAAAGTCAAAACTGCAAAAAAAATATGCCTCCCAGAAGATTATCAGTGAAACGGAACTGCGGGGTATGAGAACGCGTATCAAGCAACAGGAAAATATAATCCGGTCAACACAGGAACAGGTCGACATGCTTGTCATTATTTCACCTGCCGACGGGATTGTCATGCATACCGAATCTCCTGTTCTGAGTTTCATGAGTTCGGTCGGATCGGGCAGCCTGGGAGGTAAAATTGAAGTAGGCAGTACGGTATATACCGATATGACATTACTCGAAATGCCCGATATGAAAGAGATGCAGGTATCGCTAGAACTGCCGGAAGGAGATTACAAGCGGATTGAAGCCGGGCAAAAAGTGAACATCAGGGTGAATTCCGTGCAAAATCTTTTTACCACCGGGTCAGTCAGCAGGAAAATGCTGGCAGGGAAAAATGTCAGCCAGGACTCCAGGGTTAAAACCTATGAAGCCATCGTGAGCGTAGATAGCTGTCATTCCCGGATGACCCCCGGACTGAGCGCCACATGTGATATTATTGTCAGTGAGGTGAAGGACACGATGGTGGTGCCGACAATTGCTATCTTCGACCAGGACAGCACGAAAATCGTTTATGTTGCATCAAACGGTAAATATCTGCCGGTAACAGTGGAAACAGGGCTGTCGAACAGCTCGGAAAGCATTATTTCAAAAGGATTGACGGGGAATGAAACCATAGCCCTGATGAAGCCTCCTGCCAACCTTATTATGAGTAATGGAAGGGACAGGTTAGTGAAAACATCCCCGGCCGATTCAAATAATATCATCCATCACACGGATAAAACTTTTTCCAGATGAAACATTCGTCATTAATGAAGTTGGACAATATATCCGGAAAGATCCGGGTAAAACTTTTTCCAGATGAATCATTCGTCATTTAAAACCTGTTTGTTTAATTTAAATATTTCTTCGTGAAAAAAATCATCATCTTTCTCTTATTCGCCGCGTTAACGGCATGCCATAACAACAAAACCAGGGAGGTCCGGACTACCATGGTAAAACGTGGAACTTTTTCTGAAGAGCTGAACGAAGAGGGGACGCTGAGGGCCGTCAATTCTATCAGCATCAATGCCCCGAGAATATCATACCGTTACGGAGGACTGAAAATTACGAAAATAGTGGAGGACGGGATAGAGGTGGAAAAGGGTGATACCGTAATTATTTTCGATCCTTCAGAATTGAAAAAAGCAATCGTCGACCTGGAACAACGGCTGGAGATCGCAAAAGCTGAATATGATAAACTGATAGCAACCCAGAAGTCTGAAATTGAGGATCTTGAAGCCGACCTGGAGATAACGCGGATATCCCTGGAAATATCAAAGATCAATTTTGAACAGTCGGTTCATGAAGCCGAAATCACAAAAAAAGAGATCCAGTTGAAACTTGAAAACGCAGGTATTGCCCTGGCACGTGCCGAAGAACAGATCGAAAACAAGAAAAAGATTCACCAGGTCGATGCTTTTCAGAAAAATATCAGCATAAAACAATTACAGGCACAGCTTGATGAGGCCGTTAATTCTGTTAACAGTCTTTTCATCGTCAGCCCGGCAAACGGCATAGCTATTATTGAACATAACTGGATGACGGACCAGAAATGGCAGGTCGGGGATCAGCCGTATTCCGGATCAAAAATCCTTGAACTACCCGACCTGGATGTCATGAAGGCGGAAGTAAAAATAAATGAGGTGGATATCATGAAACTCTCCACCGGGCTGAAAGTCATCATCATCCCCGATGCATATTCCGATACGACCTTTACAGGGGAAATCACCGCCGTGGCAAATCTTGCACAGGATAAGGATTCCAAATCAAAAATAAAGATCTTCCCCGTGGATATCGTGATAGAGGGGAGAAATGAAAAGCTTATGCCGGGACTTACAGTTAGCTGCAATATCAAAATAAATGAAATCCATGATGTATTATTGGTTCCGCTCGAATCTGTCTTTAAGGAGAATGTGAATGAGTATGTATATGTGAAAACCGTTTCAGGATTTAAGCGGCGTGAGGTGAAGATTGAATCCAGGAATTCCGATTTTGCTCTTATAACCGAAGGATTATCTGAAAATGAAGAACTGGCACTTTCTAATCCTTTCCTGAATCAGCAGGAAACGACTGAATAAAAATTTAAATTCCGGCATTCCATTCAAATAATATTACAGACTCAAATTATGCAAATTACCACTAAGTTCATTTTAAACTCACGTAAATTAATAGCAGGA